>JAAUSV010000419.1 GCA_012032525.1 Leptolyngbyaceae cyanobacterium SL_7_1 | reverse complement strand
GTTTAGTTCCATAGGGATCATGGATTAAATAAAACCGAATATTTTTTGAGAGAAGCGCGGCGGAGCCGCGCTTCTCTCAAAAAATATTCCAGATTAATTAATTTGCGATCCAGGCATGAACAGAAGCATCGCCTGAGCATCGCTTAGGTTCACGCTGTTGCTTGAGTTTTGTATCTCCCAATGCTGCTCATCAGATAGATTCAGGATTTTTTACATACTGACGAAACCAGATCTTGATCAAAGGAACGGTACTGCGTCGAGCGGGGTTTGGGTGCAATGTGTGAAGGCGATCGCTGGCAGTTTGCCGTAGAGCCATACTTCTTTATCCCGCTTGATGTCGAAGCAGACATTGCAGCGTTAGGGCGATCGGTCTCTATTCAGGCTGGTCTAGACGACATTTTCAATCTCGATCGCGCCTTTGATGCAGGTGTGCGAATTGAAGCCCGAAACGGTCGATTTGGACTCCTGCTGGATGGCTTCTATCTAGCGGCAGCCCAGAGCGGCACACTGTCGGTCACCTTTCCGGCAGGAAGTCTGCAACGCTTTGGCATTCCGATCGAGGTTGAGGGCAGAGCCGACGCCAGGGCATCCCTGCAACAAGGCACCATTGATTTATCGGCGTTTTATCGCGTGGTCAACAGCTCTCTCCGACGCTCTCCCACACCCACCAACCCTTACCCTTGGTTAGTCATCGATCCAATTCTTGGACTACGCACCAATATTTCCAGACAAGAAATCGAAGTGGATGAGCTGCGAATTGGTCCCAACACCATTCCAATTAATCGAGAGTTCAGTTCTTCCCGAACGACCCTGGAGCCGCTGGTGGGTTTGCGAATTGGGCTACAGCTTTCGCGACGCTGGAGTTTAGGACTGCAAGGCGATGTGTCGGGATTGACGTCAACGCCGATCGTGACACGACCTGGAACTTTCAGGCTGGGGTGGGGTACGACCTATCTCGTGCTGTCACCCTGCGACTAGCCTATGTCTATAACGGATACGAGTTTCGAGATGGAGAGGGACTCGGACGAACCGAAGTCGATCTAGACCAGACAAGGTCTGGGAATGCGGCTGCCGATTCGTTTTTAGGGTATTGAAACACGACTTGCCGCACTACTAAAGAGGGAACGGACTCTAGCTGAGGGCAGCGCGGCTACGATCGTAGGTTTTGCTAAAGGTGGGATGGGGTTTGCCCTGAATGTGATTCCAGTAGGTAGCGGCTTCAGCAGGCAAGCCAACTTCAACGGCGACTCGACCGAGCATCGATTGTTGACGGCGCTTGACGAGGTGGTGATGGCGGGTCATCAGAGCACGAGCTTGATCGGATGTGGACATAATGATCTCCTTGATCGCTATAACACTGATTTGAATGCTTTTTTAACTATAGCAAATATTTCTGTATCAAAGAATACAAAAAGCTAATTTCAGAAAATTTATAACTCTTTAGACTGGGTTTGGGTAGGGTGGGAGAGGCTAACGGTGACAGTTGTCCCCATCCCCACGGCACTTTCAATGTGTATTTGCCCACAATGGCGATCGACACACTGCTTGACAATTGCCATACCTAAGCCCGTGCCCTCAATCCGACCCACATTACTGCAACGGTGAAAGGCTTCAAATAGGCAACTTTGCTCCTCTTGGGGAATGCCGATCCCCTGGTCGCAAATCCGAAAGAGTGTCCTATGGGTATCACACACCAGATCAAACTGAATCGCTCCCCCATCGGGGGAATATTTGATGGCATTGGAGAGGAGATTGTTGAGGATGTGTCGGATGAGGATTTCATCCACCTCGATTTGGGTGCAATCTCCTTGGGTGGTCAGGTGAATCCTATAGCGATCGCCCGCTGTAATTTGGAAGGTTTGCACTAGATTTTGGCAAAAAAGTTCCAGGTTTAAGCGAGTAGGAAAAAAGGCAAATCGGCTTTGCTCGGTGGTGTTAAGCAGCATCAACTCGTCGAGCAACTCAATCAAATTTTTTACTGCACTGTTGACCTGATGGAAATAGCGATCGCGATCGTGCTCATTTAACTCTCTACCAACGGTTTGTAATAACTCGCTTGCCGTACGAATATTAGTCAGCGGATTGCGAAATTCGTGGGACACCATCGAGACAAAATGGGCTCGCAGGTTGTTTAATTCTCGTTCCTTTTCCAGGGTTTTGAGGGTGATCTGGCGACTCTCTTGCAAGCGTTTAAGAATATGCCCGCGCTCTACGGCATGGCGGATCGATCGCATCAAGCTTTGGGCGGTGACTTGATCTTTGACCAAATAATCCTGCGCCCCGCGTGCCAAGGCTTCAATGGCAACATCCTCATCATCAAACCCAGTCAACACCACCACTGGCAAGTCGGGAATAGCAGCATGGAACTCGTCTAAAGTCGCTAACCCCCGGCTATCTGGTAAATGGAGATCTAATAATACTGCGTTGAACCGATGGCTTTGACAGGTTTCAATCGCTTCAGTTAGGCGTCCCACCCGAATCAACTGGCAATTGAAGCTCGATCGCATCAAAGTGCGATGCATCAACTCCGCATCGTTTAGATTGTCCTCCACCAAAAGCAAATGCATGGAAGGCTGATACATTAACCCTGTCACAATAATGCGGTTTAACCATCCCTAGTCAGAGGAGTTGGTCGATCGTCTAGCGCATCTCACGATCTGGTGATGGTTCGTCCGTTGGTTGACAATCTTGAGCTGGAAAACACACTATTCAAATCATAGAGAATTATCTGCGGCAGTGGTATCTGATGAGCAATTTTTGAAATGATTGAGCGCAAGTAGATTGCATTGGATTACATCAATCGAGTCAGCTGCACTCGATAGCGCTCTTTTTTTGTGACGGCGATCTCACCCACCTGCAATCGCCCCTTACCGCGAATTGCCACTAGATCACCGGATTTAAGCGCATGGCTCGGCTGGGTAATGTCTTTCCAATTGACCCGAACATCGCCCGCCGAGATCATGTCTGCCATTTTGCTACGCGACATACCAAACCCAGCCGAGGCGATCGCATCTAACCGCAACGAGGCTTCGGTGGTCGTCAGTTCCTTCTTGCGAGGTTCAGGGACTTTCAATTCTGCTAAATCAACGGCACGGGTTTTGACCGGAACCGATCGCACCTGCGTCAGATTCATCTCCAAAAATTCCACTAGCTCCGGCACGACGATCGCCTGGGCACCCCGCTCTCCCAATACGAGAATATCGCCCACTTTATCCCGCACCAATCCGGTTCCCAGTAAGGAACCCAGGAAATCGCGGTGGCTGGCTGGATCAAACAAAAAATTGCCGGTGATGCTGACGGCAGCGATCGCCACTTGAGATTGTTCTACAGGTAGCTCCGAACGGGCGATCGCCACCCGTTGCCGCTCGGCTTGGGGATAGCCGCCCCACGGCAAAACCTGGATATCGGTTAACCGGGTGAACATCCGCTGCACATCTACCAACTCCGGTGGGCTAAGAAAGTCACTGCATACGACTTCCCAGGTTTTAATAGCTTGCTCGGCTTGATCGAGCACCCGCACGGCGCTGTCGCGATCGTCTACACCCTTCAACAACTCTTCCCGTGGCAACATAAGATCCGTCAGTCCCATCGCATCCGTTCTCCCTCTATTCTATGGAGGAGGCAGAGATACTGTTAGATGGAACACGGGAAATGGTTCGGTTTGAGTTTCGCCCCTACCGTCGTGCCTTCCGGCAACCGTTGCAAACGCGGTATGGCGCATGGCGCGATCGCCAGGGTATAGTTCTGCGATTCTCCACAGGCGATCGGGTTGGTTGGGGAGAAATTGCGCCAATCGAGTGGTTTGGTACGGAATCGTGGAAAGCGGCGATCGAGTTTTGTCAGCGCTTTCCCTCGGAACCCTGTGCCGTTGATATTGCGGGGATTTCAGCGCAATTGCCCGCCTGTCAATTTGGCTTTGCCTGCGCTTGGGAGGGGTTGGAGGGGGAATTGCAGCAGGGAATGCCTGGGGCGGGGGATTGGCAGCTTAGTTATCTCCTGCCAGCGGGGGAAGCAGCCCTCACGGCGTGGCGCTCGCCGTGGCAAGCGGGGTATCGCACCTTTAAGTGGAAAATTGCCGTGGAACCGATCGAGCGGGAGTTGGAGTGGTTTACGGGAGAGA
>JAAUSV010000418.1 GCA_012032525.1 Leptolyngbyaceae cyanobacterium SL_7_1 | reverse complement strand
CCACCTTGGCAGCTCCCCGGTTGGGTGCATCAGGGCAATGAAATTCAGCTCACTCGAAAATTTAGAGATTTCATTGAACGATCGCATTTGTCAATCAACTGGTAGAACCGGCTGAGACCGCAGGGCATCATCCTGACATCCAAATCTCCTACAACAAAGTCATCATTTCCTTAACAACCCACGATGCAGGTGGGCTAACCCTCAAGGATTTTGAGATGGCAAATCAAATTTCCTCAATTGCGTGAGGTGTTTGAGCGATTTAGGGGGCTTTATGGAGTCTTCTTTCTAAAATGGCTGACTAAACCAAAGATTTCTGATACTCTGATCTATTGAGATGGAAAGTCTCAAAACTAGTGTGAAATTTCAATAGCCTTCTATGGCTCAACGTCCTTTTTGACTAGGTGTGAGGACAACACAATATGTTATCCAAGGTTTTGCTAAAATCCTTGCTGGTTACTCCAGCGGTTTTGGGAGCTGCTTTAGTTGCTAATGCGTCGATCGCTGCCGATCTGTCTGCAAGCGCTAAGTCAGCCGATGCGTTAACGGTTACTGCTAAGACCCCTGAGCTTGAGTCTGTTTCTCTCGATGCGATCGCTCCTGTCGAAGCCATTGCTGCTCCGGTTGAGACCTCCGCTGAACTAGCACTCTCTCCCGTAGAAGAAGTAGCACCTGCGGTGGAAACAGCGCCAATCATCGCTGAAGTTCCTACTCAGCCTGTTCAAGCTCCTGCCGCAACGACCACCAGTGTCGATGCCCTAAGCCAGGTTGCCGAGTACAGTGCAGAGGGAGCCTCTATGGCTCAAGTTACATCGGTTTCTCAGTTGTCGGACGTTTTCCCCACCGACTGGGCATTCCAAGCATTGCAATCGCTGGTTGAGCGCTACGGTTGTATCGCAGGTTATCCTGATGGCACCTTCCGGGGTCGCAACTTTGCCACTCGTTATGAATTAGCAGCGGCTCTGAATGCCTGTCTCGATCGCATCAGCGAATTGTTGGCAGCAGGCGATTTCGTCACTCGCGAAGACTTGGCAACGATTCAGCGCTTACAAGAAGAGTTTGCCGCTGAGTTGGCTACCCTGCGCGGTCGTGTAGACGCCCTCGAAGCTCGTGTGACCGAGTTGGAAGAGAACCAGTTCTCCACCACCACCAAGCTCCGTGGTGAAACCAACTTCTACATTGGTGGCATTACAGGCGATGATGTTCCCTCTGACAACGATGAAATCATTTTTGCTAGCCGGGTTCGTCTAAACTTTGACACCAGCTTTACTGGCGAAGACCGTTTGAGAGCACGTCTCCAAGCAGGTAACTACACGGGTTGGCCCCGTGGCAGTGGTCTACCCTACGATTCGGGCGGTTTCTTTGTCGGTCAGACCGATCACCAGTTTGACTCTGGTGGCGGCTATGCGGTCAGCATCAGCCGTTTGGAGTATCGCTTCCCCTTGGGTGATGCTGTGACGGTTTACATCGAAGCCAACGGTGGTGCGATCTCCGATATCGTTACCTCAGTCAGCCCCTTCGATGACACGGTTGCTGGTCCTTTGACCACCTTTGCTGCCTACAACCCCATCTATGATGTGGGTCCTGGTAACACTGCAACAGGTCAAAATATCGGTGCAGGTGCCACCATCGACTTTGGTGATTCCTTCCAGCTTGGTTTTGGTTACTTGACAGGTCGGGGTAATGATCCCGGTGACGACAGTGGTTTGTTCAACGGTGACTACACTGCCTTTGGTCAGTTGACCCTCAGCCCTGGAGATTTGACCGTTGCCTTGACCTACGTCAACGCCTACGAAGGTGGCGTGGGTGTGTCTGGGTTCGCTCCTACCAGCGTCAACGCCTACGGTGTTAGCGCCAACTTTGGTCTCAGCGATTCCTTCTTTGTAGGTGGTTGGTTTACCTACATGGATCAAGACGCATTCAGCAGCGGTTCCTATGAGTCTGAGATCTGGACCTACGCAGGCTACATCGGTATCAGCGACTTGCTGACCGAGGGCAGCACCTTGGGTCTCGTTGTGGGTGTACCTCCCTACTTCGGCGACTTCGACGACTTCGGCAGTGGTATCTATGACCCCGCACTGGCGGTTCAAGACAACACCATCCATGCTGAGTTGTTCTACTCTTTCGCAGTTAGCGACAACATCACCATCACCCCCGGTGTGGTGTGGTTGATGGATCCCGGCAACACAGATGCTAATGAGGATGTTGTGTTCGGTGGTATCCGGACTGTGTTCTCCTTCTAAGCTGACGTAGCCGGTTAGCTCTCGCACTGCTTCATAATTAGAGGGGTTCTGCCTTGGGGCAGCAACCCTTTTTGAGGAAGAACAACTTATTTAAGTAAACCGACAAACCCCACTGGAGAACCGGGGTATACTAAAGGGGTATCCCGTTTGAAGTGATATTTGTGGAACTGTCCTGTAAAAGTGAGTATGCGCTGTTGGCGTTAGTGGAATTGGGAGTCTGTTACAACACAGGCGACCCTCTGCAAATTCGACAAATTGCAGCCGATCAACATATTCCCGATCGCTACTTAGAGCAATTATTGGCAACATTAAGACGGTGTGGGCTGGTGCGATCGCAACGAGGAGCCAAAGGGGGCTACCTGCTGGCGCGAGAACCTTGGAAGATCACTCTATTTGAAGTGGTGAATTGCATTGAAGGTGCAGACGTGCAACCCGATGAAAACCAGAGAGAACCTCGATCGGTGGAGGGCATGGTGATTTGGGAGGTTTGGCAGGAAACTCGGCAAGCGGCTGAAGCAGTGTTGCAACGCTACACCCTTCAAGACCTGGTAGATAAGCGGGATGCTCGGCGACAACTCGACATCATGTATTACATCTAGCGGTTCATTCAATTACCCCTGTCGATCGCTAGTGGGCGTCGGGGTTGGTTTTGCTTCACTGTTGACTTGTTAAGTGAGTTTAAAATTATGCGGATCGCAAACAACGTAACTGAATTGATTGGGCGCACTCCACTGGTCAACCTCAATCGGATTCCCCAAGCTGAAGGATGTGTGGCTCGAATTGTGGCAAAGCTGGAGGGGATGAATCCGTCTGCATCGGTCAAAGACCGCATCGGCATCAGCATGATTGAAGACGCTGAGCGCAACGGCAAAATCAAACCCGGCAAGACGGTGCTCGTCGAACCTACTTCCGGAAATACGGGGATTGCCCTGGCGATGGCGGCGGCGGCAAAGGGCTATCGGCTGATATTAACCATGCCGGAGACTATGAGTTCTGAACGGCGAGCTATGTTGAGAGCCTATGGTGCAGAGCTAGAGCTGACTCCAGGAATCGAAGGCATGGCTGGCTGCATTCAACGGGCGCAGGCGATCGTCCACACCCTACCCGATGCCTATATGTTGCAACAGTTCCGCAATCCAGCCAATCCCCAAATCCATCGAGACACCACGGCTAAGGAGATCTGGGAAGATACTGAAGGTCAGGTAGATTTTATTATTGCAGGGATAGGAACAGGGGGAACGATTACCGGAGTCGCAGAAGTGATCAAGGGGCTGAAGCCGAGTTTTAAGGCGATCGCCGTTGAACCCGCTAGCAGTGCGGTGCTGTCGGGTGGCAGACCCGGACCCCACAAAATTCAAGGAATTGGCGCAGGGTTTGTCCCAGAAGTGTTGCGGGTCGAATTGATCGATGAAGTGATTACGATCGCAGACGACGAGGCGATTTTCTATGGTCGTCGGCTTGCCCGTGAGGAAGGGTTACTATCAGGTATTTCCAGTGGAGCTGCCTTGGCAGCCGCTATTCGGGTGGGTCGTCGTCCTGAAAATCAAGGCAAGCTGATCGTCATGGTGCAACCCAGTTTTGGCGAACGTTACCTAAGTACGCCCCTGTTTCAAGATCCAGAATTGGTGGCGTCTGGAGTTAACCATTAACCAATATCTGGTTATAAAAACACCCAATTGACTGACAAACGTAAAGGCTAGAACCCTTTACAATAGGGCTATGACGCATTCCCACTACCACACCCTAGAGGTCAGTCCCCACGCTAGTCAGGCAGAGATCAAACAAGCCTATCGTCGTCTGGCTAAAATTTTTCATCCCGACAGCAACACCACCATTACCGACCACGAGCGAATTGCCGGGATCAATGCTGCCTATGAGGTATTGAGCGATCCCCAACAACGGGCACATTACGATCGACAAT
>JAAUSV010000417.1 GCA_012032525.1 Leptolyngbyaceae cyanobacterium SL_7_1 | reverse complement strand
TAGCATCATTGCGGTGGTCGCCATTTTGATTTTTGGTCCCAAGCGAATTCCAGAATTGGGCAATGCACTGGGAAAACGTTGCGTGGCTTTAAGGAAGAGATGAAGAAGCCAGATGAACTAGAGGACGGGGATGAATTTGATCCAGAATCCTAGGGGGAGAGTGGATCGGTTAGGGCGAGGCATTGAACGAATGCTTCGCCCTTCAAAAGAACTCATACGCTACAAATTAGTTCTTGTTGGTTACCTCAAAGAACTCATACGCTGCGAATTAGTTCCTATTTACTGCGTCAAAGAACTCATACGTCGAAAATAAAGTCTCATTCAACCCCAAACAGGGTTGAAGCTTGTAGTGTCCTGCTTCTTCTCCACCCCCCTTACAATTGGGAAATGACGTGTTGTGGGTGATGCTGTGGTATTCAAGGTGGGTTTATTGGGGTTGGGAACGGTCGGGACTGGAACAGCCAAGATTTTGCTTGATCCCGCCCTGCGTCATCCTCTATTAAACGAGATTGAACTGCATCGGGTGGGGGTGCGCGATCGAACCAAAGCGCGATCGATTTCCCTGCCCGACGAGTTAGTGACGACGGACTTGGAGGCGATCGTCACTGACCCTGCCGTGGATGTGGTAGTGGAGGTGATCGGGGGATTAGAACCAGCGCGATCGCTAATCTTAAAAGCTATTGCCCACGGTAAGCATGTGGTGACGGCAAACAAAGCGGCGATCGCCCGATTTGGCGATGAAATTTTTACGGCGGCAAATCAAGCGGGGGTCTATGTACTGATCGAGGCGGCGGTGGCGGGAGGGATTCCGGTGATTGAGCCGTTGAAGCAGTCCCTCTGTGCTAACCGCTAGATACGGTGATGGGAATTGTCAATGGCACCACCAACTACATCTTGACGCGGATGCAGGCGGAGGGGGTGGACTTTGAACAGGTGTTGGGCGAGGCGCAGCGGTTGGGCTATGCCGAAGCCGACCCCACAGCGGATGTGGATGGCTTAGATGCGGCGGATAAGATTGCAATTCTTGCCTCGCTGGCTTTTGGGGGGCGAATTAAGCTGCCAGATGTGCACTGCGAGGGGATTCGCAGCATCTCGGCGGCAGATATTGCCTACGCCACCAAGCTTGGTTTTGTGATCAAGCTACTGGCAACGGCGAAGCGTGACCCCAGTTCTACTCCGGAGGCGACCGATCAGTTGCAGGTGCGAGTCCACCCAACCCTGGTGCCAGTGGCTCATCCGCTTGCTAGTGTAAATGGCGTTTATAATGCCGTATTGATTGAGGGCGACCCGGTGGGACAGGTGATGTTTTTTGGTCCGGGGGCGGGGGCGGGTCCCACTGCAAGTGCAGTAGTAGCTGATATTCTCAACATTGCAGCGATTTTGAAGGTAGGACGAGAAGCCATTACCCAGGCAGACGGGACCCCACTGCTCGATCCACTGCTAGCCTGTTCCCATCAGCATTATTGCCAGATTACGCCGATCGAGGAACTGGTGACGCGGTTTTATGCCCGCTTCCTGACCCACGACCATCCGGGGGTGATTGGTAAACTAGGCACCTGCTTTGGCAACCATCACGTCAGCCTAGAATCGGTGGTGCAGACAGGATTGAGGAATGACCTGGCAGAAATTGTGGTCGTAACGCACGAGGTACGTGAGGGCAACTTTCATCAGGCGCTGGCGGAAATTCGTACCTTTGAAGCGGTGGAGAGCATTCCCAGTATTGTGCGGGTGCTGTGATGGGGCAATCCACCCTTTAGAATGAAAGAAGCACAACTGTTAAGAAATATGTAGGTTTGCATGGTAGATCAACTGGTTCGAGCAACGGCAGCGGACGGGGGCATCCGCGTGGTTGGAGCCATCACGACCCGCCTCACCGAGGAGGCACGGCAACGCCACGCGCTCTCCTACGTCGCTACAGCGGCTCTAGGGCGTACCATGACGGCGGGGTTGCTGTTAGCATCCAACATGAAACGTCCAGAATCGCGGGTCAATATTCGGATTAAGGGCAGCGGTCCTTTGGCGGGAATTTTGGTCGATGCGGGGTTAGATGGCACCGTGCGGGGCTATGTGGATCAGCCTGCCGTGGAACTGCCCCTCAAACCAAACGGCAAGCTAGATGTGGGAGAAGCTGTCGGGTCGGATGGCTATCTCTATGTGGTGAGAGATGTGGGTTATGGCTATCCCTACTCCAGTACTGTGGAACTCGTGTCGGGGGAGATTGGTGAAGACATTGCCCATTATCTAGTGACTTCAGAGCAAACACCCTCAGCGGTAATGTTGGGGGTATTTGTTGAAGGGGTTGGAGCTACAGCGGCGGGAGGGTTGTTAATTCAAATCCTGCCAAAAGCGGCACGGGATGAGGCACTAATTGAACTGCTGGAATCTCGAGTAGCGGCGCTTGCAGGCTTCACGCCTCTGCTACAAGCAGGGAAGTCGTTGCCTCAGATTTTTGAACAACTGTTGGGCGATATGGGGCTGCAAGTCTTTCCTGAAACACAAATGCTGCGGTTTCACTGTGGTTGCTCTTTCGATCGTATGTTGGGTGCTTTGAAACTGTTGGGTCAACAGGAGTTGCAAAGCATGATCGAGCAAGATGATGGCGCAGAGGCAACCTGCCATTTCTGTGGGGAGGTTTATCGCGCCAGCAGCAATGAGCTAGAACAGCTATTGCAAGAATTGCAAACGGAGGCATCTTCTTAAGCTCTCTCATTTGAGACTCAATGGCGTTGGTTTTGGACTTAGCTTAAGACTTAAAATCTCATATACAGACTCAAGTTGAGACCAATGGTATTAAAGTGAGTCTATTTATGAGATCTAAATTCCCAGTTAAGACACTTTACATCCAGAAAAGTTGTCAAAACCCTAGTTTTGGGATAGTGAACACTGTTTCATCTACTCCAAAGCTAGGGTTTCGTATTTTGTTCTGTGGCTATCAAACTAAGCTTTGGTACTGTTTGGTTGAGCGCTGCAACTCACCATAGGAAGGTAAGCAATGCAAATTAATCGACGAAATCTAGGATTAACCGTAAACGACAATCTCATGCGGGTTTATATGGCAGCTCCCAAGGCGGCTGGCGCATATCCAGGCATTGTGTTCTACTCAGACATTTACCAGTTGGGTCGTCCAATTACTCGATTAGCGGATCGGCTAGCAGGCTACGGTTACGTTGTGGCAGCACCTGAAATTTTCCATCGGCTCGAACCCATTGGAACGGTGATCGAGCCTGATGATTTGGGGCGATTGCGGGGTAATGATGCGGCACGGCGAACGGCGATCGCTGATTATGATGCGGATGCTCGTGCAGTTATCGATTTCCTAAAGGCTGAGGAAGGGGTGATGGCAGAGCAGATCGGAGCAATGGGGTTTTGTATTGGTGGACATCTGGCATTTCGAGCGGCGTTGCAACCGGAAGTGAAGGCAACTGTTTGTTGCTATCCAACAGGAATGCATAATGGCAAGCTTGGTCGAGGGGTTGCCGATACGCTGCAACGGGTAGGGGATCTGAAGGGCAATGTATTAATGATTTTTGGGTTGGTTGATCCTCATGTACCGGAGGATGGGCGCAATGCGATCGCCCATGCTCTATCAAACGCTGGAGCATCTCACACTATCTTGTTGTACAACGCAGACCACACATTTATGCGTGATGATGGCTATCGCTATGACCCAGCCGCAACTGATAGGGCTTGGTCTGAGATTACAGCGTTTTTCGATCAGGCGTTTTCCCTCTCAAATGGGACTCAAACATCTTAGATTGAGTCCCATTATTGTACTGCTGGTCTTATTGTGAGAAATAGTTGGGGGGTTCTTGTTTTAAGATGAACCCGTGCCGATGGTTCTACTATGGCTAAGGATGTTGTAAAAATGGGGGCAGGCGATCGGAGTGCTGGAGGTTTATCTCAAATGAGACTCATTAAATTATATTGAGTCTATTGCAAAGACTTGCTGGTCTCACAAGAGACAAATGTTTTGTGACGCGATCGGTAAAAAGTGGCGATTGGTTAAAAAGCTGCTTGGCTTAGGCGCGTGGCAGGCTTAATTTGTTGGGTTAGGCGATCGGTCAACCCGTGGGCATAAGGGCAGGTTTTGCCGAAATGCTAACTGCGGCTAATTGTAGATCTGCCAAACCTGCCCTTACATCGGACAGTTCCTTGCAACAGTAATTCTTC
>JAAUSV010000416.1 GCA_012032525.1 Leptolyngbyaceae cyanobacterium SL_7_1 | reverse complement strand
TACGATTTACCGAAGCTGCCCTCGATATCTACCGGGGCGAAACCCTGATTCGTCGCTTTCCCTACCAAGATTGGCAGCACTGGGAAATTTTTTGGCATCCACTTCCGATTTTGTTCTACTTCAAGGAAGTTAAAAGTATTCATTTTTTGCCGATTTTGTTTGATCCCAATCAGCTCAGAGTTGTCCTAGAGCAACGGATTACGCAGAATCGCTAATTCTCTCGCTTACGTCTCATGAATGCAAACTCTTTTCCAAATTCAGAAGCAAACCCTCCCATCTCTCATCCGGTAACGGAATCCATTGGCGATGCCAGCGATCCGTCCCTTGCGCCCCCTTTTAATGCCACTAACCGTGAAAGCGTGGCGGAGTTAGAACGGCAAATCGAACGGTTGCAGCAGGAAGAACAGCGCCTGAAGCAGACGATCGCGGACCTACAAGCAGATGCGACGGCTCGGCAGGCACAATTGTCAGAATCCCAGGTGGCAATCGGGCGCTTAATTAAAGAAGGCTTAGCTGAGCTAGAGCAACGCAAGCAGACTCTGCAAATTGCGGTAGAACAACTGGAACGCCGCCAAGAACGTATCAAAGCAGAAATGCGCACCAGTTTTGCTGGAGTGTCCCAAGACTTAGCCATTCGGGTACAAGGTTTTAAGGACTATTTGGTTGGGAGTTTACAGGATCTAGCGGCCGCCGCAGAGCAACTAGAAATGCCAGTTAAGCCGATCGAACCCAAACCCCAAGCCATACCTCAACCCAAAGAATCAGTCAACGACACACCCACGCGCGGTTTGCCCAGCAGAGCTTTCAAGATGAAGCCAAGCATATCCGCCGCCTGCTTGACCAGTATCGCTCTACGCCAGACTATTACGGCTCACCTTGGCGACTCCGCCGCACCTTTGAGCCAATCCATGCCGATCGAGTCTCTAACTGGTTTTTTAACCAAGGGGGTCGGGGTTCCATGCGCACCCTCGGATCGCGGCTGCAAAACATTTTGGTTGCGTCAGCCGCCATCTCGATCCTACGGGAGTTGCACGGCGATCGCCTGCGCACCCTTGTCCTCGCCGACTCTCCAGAACGCTTGGGTGAATGGCGACGGGGGTTACAGGATTGCTTAGGAGTTTCTCGCACCGACTTTGGTGCCAACGAAGGCATTGTCCTATTTGAAGCGGCAGAACCCCTCGCCCAGCGAGCAGAACGCCTGACAAAACAAAAGCAACTTCCCCTGATCATCATCGATGAAACCGAGGACGATCGCGTTAGCCTATCACTCCTCCAATTTCCCCTATGGCTAGCGATCGCCGCTGACCCAATCAACCCACCCCTTTATTAATCGCTCTCAGTCGCTCGGTCAAATGTTCAGTCAAACATTCAGTTAAAAAACTTCAAAAAAAGCCCCCTAATTGGGGGCTTTTGTGTCGGTATCACTTAATGAAGCTTAAGCAAACAGCTCTAACTCACGCTCTAGCTGTTGAATGAGGGTTTCATCACCCTTTTGACGCGCCACGTCTAGCCGATGATACAAACTCCGCCGAATGTTGGCATGATGGGCTTTAGCCGCTTCAGTGAGTCGTACTCGGCGCAACTGAGCAGGTGACTTGGAAGCAGTAGCTGCTTTGGGAGCCACAAGTGGCGCGATCTGGGGGGCAGTTTCGATCGCACCAGTTTCAGTCGTCCGATATCCAATTCCCCGATACATCAGATTCAGCAGGGGCTGGGGAATGGGAATGTGCCTGGGATAGGCAAAGTGAAAACGCTGTCCACGATAGTGACCCACTAGACTAGTCTCCACAGGCTCGGCTGTCGTCGGTTGGTAGTTGTATTCAATTCCTCTATAACGGAGTTTCATTTCGCCTCCTAAAATCCTTAGAGCTATCTCTTGAAAATGGTTAGAATGAGGCGCGTTCCTTCGGGCAGACTCCCTACTTCCGTCTTTCCAATCCTTGCCCCGTCCTTAGCTTTTTTGAAACTTGGGTTGGAGCAATACTAATCGCAAAGATGAACGAGTTGATTTCTGTATCTAATTTTACTGTTTATCAGTTTATTTGGCAAATTAAGTATTTTTAAGCGGTGAATCAGTGCTTGTTTCTACTTTTGTGCTCTAGACCACCAGCGAATTGTCAGCAAACCTTGAAAAACCAGAACTCATTATCACACCATGATCCGCAAAACAGGGGCAGTGTTGCAAGCATGTAATACACCCCCAACCCTGCCCCCAGATCACCCCTAATCGCTAATTGCTAACCGCTAATCGCTCTGCTAACTCTCTAATCGACAATCGACCCAATCTGGGACATAACACCACGCCCCACTGACCTCCTTGTCCAACGGTTTGTAGTGTGGTTCTTTTTCTGCCACCAATGCCCAAAATCGAGCTGAGTGATTGAGGTGGATTGTATGACACAACTCATGGATAAAGACATATCGCACGAGTGGGGCGGGTAGAAATAGTAGTTTGTAATTGAGACTGATGCTTTTTCGATTAGAACAACTAGCCCAGAGCGTTTTTTGACCACGAATAGAAACTGTGCCGCAGGGCAGAGCAACTTCCTGGCTGACGCGCCGCAGCCACGGAGTGAGATGCAACTTAGCTTGCCAACTCAGCCACTGTCTTAGCACCTGCTTACAGGATTCTGCTTGGCTCACCTGTCCACTGATGAGCAACTGCTGTGTAGGGGGAGAGGGGTGCAGACTCAATCCCTCGTCTTCCGTAGTGCAGTAATGGACGTGCCATTCTTGGTCGATCGCTCGTAGGCAAATTGACTCTGGCAGCGCTCCGATCGGCTCTAGTGAAACAGACTGGCGAGCAACTTCGACTCGCTTGAGGGCACGAGTTAGCCACGCTTGGCGCTTCTCTAAGATGGCAGGAATGTGAGTTTGATCAAACCCTGGTGGAATGACTACTTCCACCTCAGCAAAATGGGATACCCGAATCGTCACATGCTTTGCCCGCTGGCTAACCCGGATCCGATAGGGGCGCGCCTGAAGATTGGGCAACCGATTGGGGGATGTAGGAGGAGTCGAAGTTTTAGAGGTATAGGGCGATTTGCTTTGATGGTCCGTCATCGGTCACATTAGAACTGGGTTAGGGTTGAGTAAAATCGCCCAAAGTTGAGCGAGTCTGTTTATAGAAGTCGAGCAAGATCTGCTGGTGGGGGTTTCCTAGAGGACGAACTTGATCCGCTTTGGGGGAGTAGCAACTACCCCGTTGGATATCCGCCAGCGTCAGCAATTTCATATCCCATCCCTCAGTCAGTTGTAAAGTGGCAAGCGGCACTGACAACGGAGCATGGAACACATGGCGAATCACCGTCTCATCCTGATATTGACGAAACGGAGTGAGATGGAGAGGGGCGTAGCCAATTTCCTCTAGCAGCTCGCGATGCATGGCGATCGCTGGCGTTTCCCCCGGATCGAGATGCCCACCAAAAAACCCCCAGTGCCCCGGATAGGGAATCCCAGGAATGTCATCCCGCAGTTGCATCAGGAATTGTTGGTCTTGGTAGAGAATGGCGATCGCCACTTCTGGTCGATTTAAATCAGCCATGACTCAAGTGGTTGAACGAGCATTGAATGAGCATTGCGGTTTCGATTCTCTGCCTAGCCTAACTCCCTGAGTCTAACTGAGCTTGTTCTTCAATATAAACCTCTCCCTGCGTAGGATCGGATGAAGAAGTCGGTTGAAAATGTACCCGCCCTCGGATGCGTACAATTGTACCAGATTGCAGATTAGTATCGGAGGTCAGCACCCACACCGCATCCTCCCCATCCCTAAGTTGATACAATTGTGCCTCTACCAGGGGGACTCGATCGCCCACGGTGCCTTGCAACTCCACGGTGCATCCCACCCGTCGTGGAGATTGAATCGAGTGAACAGAGGCAAGGCGTCCTGGCAAGCTCAAACAGAATGGATTGAGCTTGCCTTGACTGTCACACCCCCCCATGCCCACTGCCACGATTAGTAAAATCCTTAACCCACTTAATGGGCGAATCAACGGAATGACAAAAGAGGAAAACAATTTCACAGATTTAACGGAACAAAATTTGAGACACTAGGAAATCTTAGAGGATGTCTGAAAAGTGATAATTGTGCTCCGAACCGCCCCCCAACCCCCCAAATTGGGGACTTTCAGTCCATTCTTGCTCAAAGTCCCCCAATTTTGGGGGATTTAGGGGCGAAC
>JAAUSV010000415.1 GCA_012032525.1 Leptolyngbyaceae cyanobacterium SL_7_1 | reverse complement strand
CTGTGGAGCGATCGGGAATAGTTGCCCAGTTGCCCACGCCTAGGAGGCTTGAGCAGCGATCGAGCGACAATCGGTTGGTTTAATTTGGTATTTGACCAAATTGGCAAGTTCTTCCAATTGACTGATGGCTTCTGCTCCTTCCAGCTTCATCAGCTCGCGATCGTCTCGCATCTCTGTCCAGGTGATGCCATAGTCAGAGACCAAAAACCGGATCAAATGGTTTTCGCCCAGGCTGACCATAAATGATGCACTATTCATCTGACCGCCACAGGTGTAGCACGATGCTAAATATCCCCGTCGCTCTAAAACGGTCGCCAACGCTTGAAGGTTCATCACCAAATCTTGAACGAAATGGCGGTGTTGCTCTGCAAGTCTCGTAAACATACTTGACCTCCTATCACCACATTCTACAATTCTAACCTGCTTAACAATTTGTAAAAATTACGCCTCAGTGAAATTAGGAAAACTATGAATGGAAATTCTATGAGAAATCTAAAGCTGTATGAAGATCTATTGCAAAATGTTAAGGAGGATACAATTTTACCTCTTAAATTTGCCTCAGAATACCGAATCCCTCCATCGGCGTAAGTATTCAATGCAACAATTGTCTGGGAGAAGATAAAAAAATAATTGAAAAATCAGCTTTCCCCGACACGATAGTGTACCACTTCAAGATATACATGCAGATATAGAGAGGTTTCGGAGTAATACCTTTTATTTTTTAATAAAAATTAACTCCTATTAATCGATGAGCATACAAAACCTACTAAACGGATAAATCTGTCCTGCGGCAGGAATTACCCCACTCAATCGAGAGTGCGCCCCGACCCTTGCTCTCAGGATGAGCAGAGTTAGGGCGTGCAGGGTCTGGCATAAAGCAGTTTTTCGGGGACTAATTGACCTGCCACCAACCCAGCGCTGGTCCAATGAAACGAACGATCGCCCAGTAGGCAATCAGCAACCCAATCCCAACCCATGCCCCTTGACTGGTGAGTTTTAGTAAATTGTTGTGCCTGGCTCTTTTTTAATCGGCAGCCAAGGAAAAATATTGGATTCTTGACCATATTTTTCGCCCAATACTTCTTTGCGGCGTTTTGCGTCTCCCATAGTGCCTCTGTCTTGCCTGAATTCCTTGGTTTGATGATAGCGTTTTAGAGGATTGGCAGCGCGATCGCATCAAGACTTAAAAATGCGTGCTCTGCGGGCAGTCGGGTACGGGGAACAGAGTTGGCAATGGCTGGGAGCCGTGGAGTTCCTTAGAGGGCTTGGCACTAGAGAGCTTGGCACTGGGCTAGCCGACATAGCGCACCTCGGTCGGGCTAACGGCAAAGCGGCAGGGCAGAATTTCTACCCCCGCGGCGATCGCCGATCGCAACAGTTGTCCGTAGGTAGGGTCGGCGCTGTCTCCTGGCGCAAACTCGGTGCAATCTCCCCGGTTGATGAAATAGAGCATGATGGCTCGATGGTGGGGCAGGAGATCGGTCAATTCCCGTAAATGTTTCTGACCCCGCGTGGTGACGGTATCGGGAAAGCAGGCACAGTGCCCCTGCGTCCACGTGGTGTTTTTCACCTCAAGGTAGACTGGGCGATCGCCTTCATCACTATTCAGCAAAAAATCAATCCGGCTTTTGTTGTCCTGCCCGTAGGGAACTTCCGTGCGAATTTGGCTGTAATGTGCTAGCCCTGGTAAAACTTGGGCGGCCAGAGCCGCTTGAATCACCCGATTGGGCAAGGCAGTATTTACTCCCACCCAGGTTGGTTTGGTGTCGTGCACCTCGATCATTTCCCAGGTGTAGGGAAGCGATCGCTTGGGATTGTCACTGCGAGACACCATCACCCGATTCCCCGGCAGATAGACCCCAGTCATCGGACCCGTATTGGGGCAATGGGCGGTAATCACTTCCCCCGACGCCAATTCAATGTCGGCAAAAAACCGTTTGTACCGTTTGAGTAGAACACCGGGATAGAGCGGTGGATAGGGAAAGAACCAGTCGGCGGAATTTGGGGTCATGGGAATTGATCGAGAGAATAAGTAGTTGGCTATTGGCTAATAGCTAACAGCCAATAGCTAATTTACACTGGGTGAGGTGTTGCATACGGTGTGTGAGTTCTTGTGTCTGAGCAAAAAAAGCCCTCTCGATCGCTGGCGGGAATTGCAGGAATCGTGGCGATCGCCACGTTAATCAGTAAACTATTTGGCTTGTTTCGTCAGCAGGCGATCGCCGCCGCCTTTGGGCTGGGTCCGGTGTTTGGGGCATACAATTTTGCCTATGTGATCCCAGGGTTCCTGCTAATTCTGCTCGGTGGGATCAATGGACCGTTTCACAGTGCGATTGTCAGTGTGATTGCCAAGCGTAAGCGGGAGGAAATTGCCCCGATCATTGAGACGATTACCACCCTGGTGGTGGGGATATTGTTGCTTGTGACGATCGGGTTGGTTATGTTTTCAGAACCCTTGATGCGGTTAGTAGCACCGGGGCTGTTTATCACTCAGGCGCAGGCGATCGCCAATGGCATGGACAACGCCACCTTTGAGGGATTGCTGCAAACGCGGGCGATCGCCATTCAGCAGTTTCGCATCATGGCTCCGATGGCGGTGCTAGCCGGGCTGGTCGGGGTGGGGTTTGGCACGTTAAATGCGGCGGATCAATATTGGTTGCCGTCCATCAGTCCTTTGTTTTCCAGCATCACCGTGTTGCTGGGCTTGGGAGCCTTAGCATTTTATGTAGGGGATCAGATTTCGTCGCCCCAGTATGCCGCCTTGGGGGGAGCCCTGTTGGCATGGGCAACCTTGGCGGGGGCATTGTTGCAATGGTTGATTCAGCTCCCGGTGCAATGGCGATCGGGCTTAGGTGGGTTTCGCCTGCGGTTCAACTTTCGTCAGCCAGAGGTGCAGGAGGTGATTCGGGTGATGGGTCCCGCCACCTTTTCCTCTGGGATGTTGCAGATCAATGTCTGGACGGATTTGTTCTTTGCCTCGTTTATTCCGAATGCAGCGGCAGCGGTATCGGCGATGGGCTATGCGGGGCTATTGATCCAAACGCCGTTAGGCATTTTATCAAACATGATTTTGGTTCCCCTCATGCCCGTCTTCTCCCGACTATCGGCTCCGGAGGATTGGACCCAGTTAAAGGGGCGGATTCGGCAAGGGATGGTGATGACAGCGGTTTCAATGTTGCCCATCAGTGCCCTGATGATTGCACTGGCAGTGCCGATTTCGCGGGTGGTGTATGAACGCTACGCCTTCCGGGTGGAGGATTCCTATCTCACCGCTTCGGTATTGGTTGCCTATGCGATCGGCATGTTTGTCTATCTGGGGCGGGATGTGTTGGTGCGGGTGTTTTATGCGCTGAATGATGGCGATACACCCTTTCGGATTAGCATGGTCAATATTTTCATCAATGCCCTACTGGATTTTTTGCTGGTAAAACCATTGGGTGCACCAGGTTTGGTACTAGCCACGGTCGGGGTGAATGTAATTTCAATGACAGCTATGCTGTGGATTCTCAATCGCCGCTTGGGAGGGCTGTCATTGCGATCGTGGAGCATTCCCACCCTAGGACTGGCACTGGGAAGCGGGGTGGCAGGATTAGTCAGTTGGGGGGTTCTACGTCTGCTGGAGCACTACTTGGGAACTGAGGGATTTGGAATTTTGTTGCTGCAACTGGCGGTCGCAGGTGCGGCAGGGTTTGTCGGTGTTTGGGGCGATCGCCCTGCGATTGAACCTGCCAGAAGTGGATTTATTTGTGGAGCGCATCCGTCAACGGCTCCCCGGTCGGCGGAGTTAGGACAATTGATGAGAAATTTGTCAATCAACGAAATCCTCATGTGCGAATGTCTGCCGTAGGGGTTTGGCAATGCTAAACCCCTGCGGGGATCAATCTTGTGGCTCTGCGGCTTTGGCTAGTTTGCGCTGTTCCAGCCAAATCGCCACCCCGATGCCTCCCACCACGGCAACCAGTGCAACCACTCCAAATTGAGCCACCCAACCGATTAGCTGCTCCAATGGCACCACTTGCCCAACAAAATAGGCTAGGCTCACCATCGTCAACGCCCACAGCGATGCTCCCCCAATATTGAACAGCAAAAATTCGGCATAGGACATCTGGGCGATCCCCGCCAACGGTCCAGCGAAAATCCGCAGCAAGGTCACAAACGTCCAAAGAATACCGCTTGGGGGGCATTTTTG
>JAAUSV010000414.1 GCA_012032525.1 Leptolyngbyaceae cyanobacterium SL_7_1 | reverse complement strand
AATCTTTTTTGAGGAAGCCCTCCAGTTTACTTTGCGCTGGGAGGGGGGCTATGTGAACCATCCCAATGACTACGGCGGGGCAACGAATAAGGGAGTGATTCAACGAGTTTACGATGACTACCGCCGACGCAAAGGCTTCTCCACCCGCGATGTGCGCTATATCACCGATGAAGAAGTGCGGGATATCTACTTTGCCCAATACTGGCAACCCTCCAATGCGGGGTTAATGACTCGTGCCTTGGGCATCGTCCACTTTGACACCGCTGTAAACTTCGGGGTGGGCGGCTCCATTTTGTTCCTCCAGGAAACGCTAGGCATCGCTGCCGATGGGGTGTTTGGCAGTGGCACTCGTGCTGCCCTCGATCGCGCCAACACCGCCGCCACTGCCCGCCGCTATGTCGATGGACGCATCGATTACCGCTACATCCGAGTCCGCCAAGACCCTAGCCAACAGGTCTTTCTCCAGGGTTGGCTGAATCGGGATAATGATTTGAAGCAGTATATTTCGAGGATGGGATAGGGAAAAATCGGCTGTTAGCGATTAGCGATTAGCTATGAACGCGGTGTGCCTATTGATGGCTGAAATGCCCACCCCACAAGGCATTAGAGGAATGCGCCTGACCAACAGCATTTCCATTCCTCCTTCTTCATCCTTCATCCTTCTCCCTGTCTTCCTCCCTCCACCGCTCACACGCCTTCAATCCCAAACTGGGATCAAACCGATAGGCAGCTTGGGGTATCCAGGTGTGAATTGTCCGATCGGCTCCAATCCAGTACAAATATTTGGCATCGGGGTGGTAGTGGACGCCGACCCGCAGATTGGAGTAGTCGTCTTCGCACATTTCAAAGCCAAAGCGCACCACGATCTGAGCCACAAGACATTCGGGTGTGTCGTGCGATTCTCCAGAGATATCTCGTTCTTGCCAGAATGTGTCTAGGAAGCGACTTAGGGTTGGCAAGATTTTGTCGGGGCTACCGTTGCGGCTGGCATAGACGATCGCGGGGTTGCCTTCCACCAAGATGTGGCATGGGGTATTGAGCATAAACGGCACTCCTGAAGGCAAATTTCACAGATGAGGTTTCACGGATGAGGGCAGAAGCTAGCAAACTTGACTGATTTTTACAGATGATTGACTAATATAAACAGACACGTTCACCGTTTCTACTATTAATTTTCGATGACTTGTGGTTTTGAGCATCCTTTGATGGATAGTCCCGAACTTGTAAGAATTTTTGGTGGGGCGGGGCGCAGCCCGCCCCACCAAAATTCTTACTTCAACACCACTACCCCTTTATGAAATCGAGGAGTTGGCTGGAGTGAATGCGGCGGAGCAGGTCAAGAGCTTTGAAATTGCTAGCAAGGTGGCAACGATCGTTACCCTGTTTAAGGATCACTTTGTCGATGCTAAGGCGGATTTGAAACCGTGGGCAAGCGATCGCGACACCCAAGATCTGGTCGATCCCAACTCCATCGATCTGGGGTTTCATTTTCCGGGGTGGAGTCGATCGCTGCAAAGCCGCAGTATTTTGGTGCAAATTCGCTTTCACACCGACGCTGAAACCCAGATCCGACGGGTGGTGGGAATTGAACTCGCCGGATTCAACCACACGGGCAAACAGTGGCAACTCTCCACGATCGACCAATGGCAATTTGTCGGCGTTGCCTGTCCCGCCCCAGAGCCAGCGGAAAAGCTGAAGCAATTTTGCCAGGATGTATTTTTCCTATTTAATGCCGCTGATGCCAATGCTGCGGATGCGGATGCATCCTAGCGGTTTTGGGATGACTCCACTGCAAGAACCATGAGCATTACGGAACCTGCTACGGTGCTGACGGACTATGCGATCGCCATCGAAGCAACCCTGTTTGCAGTGCGGTTGTTCCAGTCGCAACGGTGGGCAGTGCGGTTATGGGCAGTGTGGTTATGGGCAGTGTGGTTATGGGCGATCGCCTTTATTGCCGTTGCCATTGCAGCGCTACTGGGGGGCACATTTCACGGGTTCGGCACATCGCTGGCATACGAAACCCAACTCTGGTTGTGGAAACCCACGCTGATTTGCTTGGGCATTGCTAGTTGGAGTTTGGCGCTAGGAACGGTGCTGGTTCTTGCTCCAGTGCGATCGCGCCTTTGGCTGGGAGCACTGGTGTGTCTCAAGTTGGGAGTTTATTTTTACTGGATTGCCCGTTATAACCACTTTGGCTTTGGCGTAGTTGACTATCTTTTGGGGCTGCTTGTGGTGTTGCTGTTGGCAATCCTGCGACTCAATCATCAACCCTGTAGCCGCTGGTTAATCGCGGGAGTGGGGGTGTCTGGGGTTGCTGCATTGATCTTGTGGAGTGGCGATCGGTCTGGTTTAAACCTGAGTGCGATTTACCATGTGGTGCAGATGGCAGCCTTGTATCTTTTCTACCGAGGTGTGAAACAATTTCAGCAGGCAACTCAACTGCAACGGTTGTAAACCCATGCTTGATCGCACTCAACCAATGATATTCAACGATCGCCCCTCACCATTTAAACGCTGGCTCAACCGAGGATTCATTCTATCAACGGGCTTGGCAGCTCTGATTGTGGCAGGATTGGTGGGGTGGATCGGTTGGCAAGTGGCAAGGGAAGCTCAACCCGCGATCGCCGCTCTGGGATGGCGGTTTTTGCTCGATCGATCCTGGAATCCGGTGACGAATGAATATGGGGTGCTACCAATGCTCTGGGGAACGGTGAGCAGTGCGGCGATCGCCCTGTTGTTGGCAACCCCGATCGGGATTGGTACGGCAATCTTTCTCAGCGAAGATTTTTTACCGTTGCCGTTGCGCACCCTGTTGGTTTTTTGGGTGGAGCTATTGGCGGCGATTCCCAGTATTGTCTATGGAATTTGGGGATTTTTTATTCTGATTCCGTTGCTGCAACCGTTGGGGGCTTGGTTGCATGGAACGTTGGGTTGGTTGCCAGTATTTAGTACGCCCTATGTGGGTCCGGGGTTGTTGCCTGCGGGATTGTTGCTGACCTTGATGATTTTGCCGCTGATTACGGCGATCGCCCGTGACTCGCTCCTCGCCCTGCCATCTGAATGGCGGGATGCCTCCCTCAGTTTGGGGGCAAGCCGTTGGACAACGATTTTTCGTGTGTTGATTCCGGCAGCGGCATCGGGCATTGGGGCGGGGGTGATGCTGGCATTGGGACGGGCATTGGGGGAAACAATGGCGGTGACGATGGTAATCGGCAACTCCAATACCCTGAGTGCGTCGCTGCTGGCTCCGTCAAATACGATCGCCTCCCTCCTCGCCAACCAATTCAACGAAGCCAGAGATTTGCAGGTGGCAGCCTTGATGTATGCGGCGTTGGTGCTGTTTGGCATCACGTTGCTGGTGAATGTCTTGGCGGAGTGGATTGTCTTTAACGTGCAGTCGTCTTCAGGGCGGTAGGGTAATGACTTCAATTTCCGATCCCACAGTGTTACCCAGGCTCGATCGGGCGATCAATCGGCGATCGCCCACAGAATTGATCTGGACAGGATTAGCCGGAATTTGCCTGCTATTAGCGCTACTGCCGTTGCTGGCGATCGTCTTCTACGTCGGGGTCAATGGCTACAAACGATTTGATTGGACCGCCTTCACCCAATTACCGCCGCCGCCCTTGGTGGCAGGAGGCGGGTTTGGTAATGCGATCGTCGGGACGTTACTCATGGTTGGCATCGGCACCGCCATCAGCCTGCCCTTGGGCATCGCCGCCGCCATCTACATGACCGAGTTCAGCCCTCCCTGGTTGGCGCGATGGTTGCGGTTTAGCACGAATGTGTTGAGTGGTGTGCCCTCAATTATTTTGGGGGTGTTTGTCTATGGGCTGGTGGTGTTGACCACAGGGGGTTTCTCTGCCCTTGCCGGGGGAATCGCGCTGGCAGTATTGATGTTGCCGCTGATCCTGCGTGCCACGGATGAAGCCTTGCAGTTGGTTTCCCCGACCTGCGTTGGGCGGCGATGGGGTTGGGAGCGTCCCATCTGCAAATGATGCTGCACATTGTCTTGCCCAGAGCCTTACCCGCGATCGCCACTGGTACAATGCTGGCGATCGCCCGCGCCGCCGGAGAAACGGCTCCCCTGCTCTTCACTGCCCTTGCTAACGATGGTTGGTCGCAGGGCTTACTGCAACCTAGAGCGTCCCTTGCCGTGCTGATCTACCATTCGCTCTGACACCGTTTCCCAATCAACAG
>JAAUSV010000022.1 GCA_012032525.1 Leptolyngbyaceae cyanobacterium SL_7_1 | reverse complement strand
ACCAAGCTCACCTCTCCCTTTTGGCAACTTGCCCAACCCAAAAAACAGCAACGCGTGCTCGATCTGGGCTGTGGTGTGAGTTTTTTTGATCTATCCGTGGCGCGACTGGGAAGCCCTGTTCTATGGACTGGACATCAGTGTGGTGGCACGGGACACCCTCAATGCCCCGTGGTCCCCAGTTAAATTCCAAATTGTTTAAGGGAGTTGAACTGGGTGCTGCCCACCAACTGCCCTACGAGGCAGGGCAGTTTGATCTGGCGATCGCCACCGGTTTAGTTTCTACTACCCGCTAGACTATTGGTCAACGGTGCTCTCCCAGGTCAAACGCATTCTCAAGCCAGAGGGGTTCTTTGTCTTTGATGTGGTTGATCCCGCCACGCCATTGGCAGAAAATTGGGCAATTTTAGAGACGTATTTGGGGGCAGAGGTGTTTTTAGCACCCCTGGTGGAGTGGGACAAAACCATTGCAGCCGCCTCTGGCAAAATTGTTAAAACCTTGCCAGGGGAATTATTACAGCTTTATAAAATCAAGTTCAGCTAATGGCTGGGCGCGTCTGGTTAATCGGGGGCACCCAAGACAGTGTTGTGCTTGCCCACCTGCTTGCCCAAGGTTCCCTAGCTTGTGTGGTCAGTGTGACGACCGAGTCTGCCCGATCGCTCTATCGGGGAATCAGCCCCCTCTCGGTTTGGGTGGGTTGTTTGACTCCAGAAACGATCGCCTCGTTTTTGCAAACGCAGGCGATCGACCAAATTCTCGATGCCTCCCATCCTTTTGCAGTGGAGATTTCGGCGTTGGCGATCGAAGCCGCCCAGCGCTATTCCCTGCCCTATCTACGCTACGAACGCGCCAACCTTGAGCCAACGCCTACAACCCCAGCGAATCTACCAGTGGATTTGCCTAGGGATTTGCCCAGGGGTTTGATAGAGCTAGATAGCTTCAACACCCTGATTGCCGGACACTGGCTAGCAGGGCAACGGGTCTTGCTGGTGGTGGGGTATCGATCGCTGCCCCTGTTTCAGCCGTGGCAACATCGGGCAACCCTGTTTGCTCGGATTTTGCCCTCCACCATGGCACTGACCACCGCATTGGCTGCCGGATTTACCCCCGACCGATTGATCGCCCTACGCCCACCGCTTTCCGTTGAGTTGGAGCGATCGCTGTGGCAACACTGGCAAATCTCCACCGTCGTCACTAAGGCATCGGGACAGGCGGGGGGTGAAGGTGTCAAACGACAAGTAGCGGCATCGTTGGGAGTCCGGCTAATTGTGATTCGGCGTCCCACTATCCGTTATCCCCAGCAAACCAGTGAGATCGCCACGGCGTTGGCATTTTGTCAGCGGTTGTCGGGGTTGGCAGGGCTTACTCCTCCACCTGACTAATTCGCCGGAGATTGAGCGTGTCACTCATTTTGCGAATTTGCGTAAAAATTCGATCGAGTTGGGTGGCATCCACAATATCGACGACTAGATCGATCACAGCCGTTTGTCCCGGAAAGGTCTTGACTTGGGCACTACGAACGTTGGCGTTGTAATCGGATAGGCGCGAGAGGACATCTTTAAGCACCCCAACGCGATCGATCACCTCGGCTTGGATGTGGACTGGGTAGGTGTGGGAACGCCCTTGGTGGACATCGGTGGCATTCCAATTAACCGGGATCAGGCGATCGCCCGGAATCGACTCCGTATTACAACACCCCTGGCGGTGGATAGAAATCCCTCGACTGCCCAGCGTCACAACCCCAATAATTGGCTCTCCCGGCACAGGGCTACAACAACCCGCCACGTTATATAACAAGCCCTCAATTCCGACGATCGGGGAACCGCTAAGCCGCTGGGGGGCGCGGGAGGTGATGGATGTAGAGGTAGAGGGGAGGGTTGGCAGGGTTGTCGTGGCGAGAGCAGGGGCGATCGGTTGTTGGGCTTTGATGGCTTCGCGCACCCGATTGAGGACTAAGGTCAATGTCACTTCGCCGTAGCCCAGGGCTGCCAATAGATCTTCAACGGTGTGGTAGTTGCAGCGCTCTGCTACACCCTGCATCGGTTCAGATTTTAGTAGGGCTTCAAACCCCTTCTTGCCCAACTCTTTCTCCAGCAAATCGCGTCCACGAGCAATATTTTCATCGCGGTGCGATCGCTTATACCACTGACGAATACGATTCTTTGCCCCAGAGGTAACGGTAAAGTTTAACCAATCCAAGCTGGGATGGGCATTTTTTTGGGTAATGATTTCTACAATATCGCCGTTTTGTAGCGGCGTATCTAGGGTGACAATCCGTTCATTCACCCGTGCCCCAGCACAATGGTTGCCCACCTCGGTGTGGATGCGGTAGGCAAAATCGACTGGCGTAGCGCCCCGTCCCAACGGCACCACATCCCCATTGGGAGTGAAGACATAAACCTCATCGTCAAACAGATTATTTTTGACACTCTCTAAATATTCTTGGGCATCTTTAAACTCGCTCTGCCAATCCAGCAGTTGGCGGAGCCAGGTAAACTTGTCATTCTCGCCACTGGGTTTGGGAGTAACACTGCCGGACTCCTTATATTTCCAGTGGGCAGCAATCCCGTATTCTGCCACGCGGTGCATTTCCAGAGTGCGGATCTGCACTTCAACAGGGCGTCCCCACGGTCCAATTACCACAGTGTGGAGGGATTGATAGCGGTTGGGCTTGGGCAGACCAATGTAGTCTTTAAAGCGACCGGGGATCGGGCGAAAGGCGTCATGCACCACCGCAAGGGCACGATAGCATTCATCATTAGTGCCCACAATGATCCGAACTGCTGCAATGTCGTAGATCTCGTGAAACTCTTTTTGTTGTCGCTGCATCTTGTGGTAGATGCCATACAGGTGCTTGGGACGCCCACTGGCTTCTGAGACTTTGATCCCCAACTGGTCGAGTCGATCTTGCAACACCTCCGTAACTCGGCGCAATCGCGCTTCGCGATCGGCACGTTTGTCGGTTACCAACCGCTGCATTTCCCGGTAGGCATCCGGCTCCAGATATTTAAACGCCAGATCCTCCAATTCCCACTTAAATCGCCCGATCCCCAGTCGATTTGCCAGGGGTGCAAAGATGTCCATGGTTTCCTGGGCAATGCGACGGCGTTTGTCGTCGGGCAAGTGCTCTAGGGTGCGCATGTTGTGGAGGCGATCGGCAAGTTTAACCACAATCACCCGAATGTCCTGCGCCATGGCAAGGAACATGCGGCGAAAGTTTTCTGCTTGACGTTCTTTCTTACTTAGAGAAATTAAATTTAGAAAGCTTCGTGACGCCTTCTACCAACCGCCGCACTTCTAACCCAAATTGCTTTTCAATCTCATCGGGGGTGACATCGGTGTCTTCGACCACATCGTGTAGGAATCCTGCGGCAATCACCGCGCCTCCCCCACCGAGTTCTCGCAGAAGCCCTGCCACCTCGACTGGATGGGAAATGTAGGGTTCCCCCGATGCTCGACGCTGCCCTCGTGGAGGCAGTAGGCAAACTCAAAGGCTCGACAGACCAGACTTGTCTCTTCCTGAGCATTGTTGGGTGTACACATTAGAGGCGATCGCTGGGCAATCAGACACTCCCGTAACCAATCGGGAAGCACAACATCAGTGGGAATCAGAGAATTTGGCACAGTGGCAGTGGTGTTCATGCTGTTTACCGAAGGTAATAACGATGACCCGATGAAAAATTGAATCGCGAAAATTAGTTGTAATGCCTAAATCAACGATGACTAAAACAATTTAGATATCCGACAATCCTATGGTATTTTTTCGGTTGAAAGATACTGATAACAAAGTCCCAACCGTTATTTAACGGGTGGAAAGCATTGTTTAGGATTGTAATGGAGAAAATTAAGCTGTTTAGGCAAGTCAGCAATTGAACCACACTTCGGGGGTTGCCCTTTCGCTGATATTTATTGTCAATGCTGCTTGTTCATCTAACGTTATGCCTTAACCCAAAGGTATAAAGCTTAAAGTGTGTTCAGCATTACAACACATAAAACCTTGCTTTACATTACATTTTGATACATAGGAAGATTTCCAACCATTATCGTGGTTCATGTCGCTTTCAGCAAGAAATGCTACTAGAGTCGTTTCGTCAATCCTGTGATGCCTTTCATCGCGCCCTTAAAACCCTACAAACGATCGCCACCCAAGCCAATCTAAATGGGACATCCCTGCAAACGGCTTTTTTAGAAGTGCAACAACTCTTTCAGCTTCACATTGCGAGTGCTGATCTAGCCCCGCTTGACCCAGCGATCGCCACCAAACTCCAGTCCCTCTTAGTTGAAATCAACAAACAGTTGCGCTTGATCGGGGTAGACATTATGTTTTTGCAAGCAGCTCGCCAACCCCCCACTGCCCAAAAACGCCAAAAACAACTGAGCGATCGACTGCAACTCCTATCAAGCTACTGCACCGCCATTAGGGAATTAGTCGCCAATCACTAATGGTTCCATTTCTAGAGCTTCACAAAAATGGGTTCCTCCCCTCTTTACAATGGTTTAATTGAAACAACCAAATGGAGGGTGGGTTTTGCGGTGTCCCAAAGACAAGTCAGTTGAATGGTGAGTAGCCCATTATCGGAGGGGTTGACCGTGCCATCGTGTCCCTCCTGTGAGGGTAGTTGGCTGGCAGCGGAACTCTACCAGTCCTGGCAACAACGCCAACCCCCCCTCGAACCCGAACTCGTCCCCCCCTCGATCGACATTGACTATCAGCCTGCACCCCTCGATGCCAGAGCCGCCCTGTGTCCCGACTGTGGGTGCTACCTATCCCGTGCCAAGGTGGGCTTACGTACGCCCTTTTATGTGGAGCGCTGTGGCAACTGCGGGGGGGTTTGGTGCGATCGGGGGGAATGGCAAGTGTTGACAGCGCTGGGACTACACACTCAAATTGAAAAGCTATTTTCCAGCGATTGGCAACTCAAATCCCGTGAGGTTGACTATGCCCGACGGGAGCGACAAGCCACGATCGAAAAATTGGGGGAAGCGTTGGCTCGTCAAGTATTTGAACTAGCAGAACAGTTGGAAAACCATCCCAACGGGGATTTTGGCGTGGCATATCTGATGCGACGGTTCGAGAAGTGAAGCGATTAGCGAGTAGCCAATCAACCCATGACAAATCAATTTCCCGATGACTTCCGCTGGGGGGTGGCAACCTCAGCCTATCAAATCGAGGGTGCGGTGGCGGAAGGGGGTCGCCAGCCGAGTGTGTGGGATACGTTTAGCCAGATCCCAGGACGAGTGCTGAATGGGGATACGGGGGCGATCGCCTGCGATCACTACCATCGCTACCGAGATGATATTCGGCTGATGGCGCAGTTGGGGATCAAACACTACCGCTTTAGCCTATCGTGGGCGCGAATTATTCCCGATGGACGGGCAGTGAATCTAGCGGGGATCGAGTTCTACCAGCGGTTGGTAGATTGTCTGCTGGAACATGGGATTACACCCCATGCCACCCTGTTTCACTGGGATAGCCCCCAAGCCTTAGAGGATTTGTATGGCTCCTGGCAGAGTCGGGAAATGGCAAATGATTTTGCCGATTATGCAACGGCGGTGGTAAGTCGGTTGGCGATCGCGTCAGCCATTGGATGACCTTGAATGAAATTTCCTGCTTCACCCACATGGCCTACAGCAAGGATGCCCCTCCCTACCACGCGCCTGGGACACTGGTGGCAGACCAAAAGGACGTCTGGCAAACCTCCCACCACGCCCTCCTGGCTCACGGGTTGGGTTGTCAGGCAATCCGGGCAGCGTCTCCCGTCCCCTGCTCAGTCACACTGGTGGATAATTTTGCTGTCCCCGTGCCATTGACGGAGACCGATCGAGACATTGCCGCTGCCAAAGCCGCCTTTCCCTACTGCGGATTTAACCGGGGATCATTCTCCCTGCGCTAACAGGACACTATGCCCAACTCGATCCCGACCATTTACCAGCGATGCAAGATGGCGATCTAGCCACCATCCATCAACCCCTCGATTATTTGGGGATCAATATCTATTCCGGTATGTATGTCCGGGCGATCGATCGCTCACCGGGCTACGAGGTCTTGGGGTTTCCCCCTGGCTACCCAACGCTGCACATGCCCTGGCTGCACTTCCTGCCGGATAGCCTCTATTGGGCAATTCGTCACGTCAGCGAAACCCTCGCCCACCCCACCCTACCTCTACTAATCAGTGAAAACGGTTGTGCTGCCCAAGATCAATGGATAAATGGCGAAGTGATCGATAGCGATCGAATTCTCTATCTGCGCCACCACCTCCGCGCCGCCCAACGTGCCATTGCCGAGGGATATCCCCTCCAAGGATATTTTGCCTGGAGTTGGCTCGACAACTTTGAATGGGCATGGGGATACGAGCGGCGGTTTGGGCTAGTCTACGTGGACTACCCTACCCAACAGCGCATCCCCAAAGCTAGCGCCCACTGGTATGGCGACTGCATTCGTCAACAGCGAGTGGTTTGATTACTCCAAACAGATCGGGGGAACCGAGCTAGGAAAAGACCTCACCCTCGCCAGGCTCCGCTAAGGGGGTCGAACGTTGTTGCTTGAGCGTTTGGAGTTGCTGCAACAGGGCTTCGGTTTCGGCTTGCAGGTGTAGAAGCTCTACTTGATGGGTTGCCTGGTAGGGCAGCTTGCTCAGTTTGGTTTGCAATTCTTGATGGCTTGACAAGGTAGATAAATCAGAGAGGTCTATTACTGTCAAAGCCTCATTAGCAAGTGCCTGAGGATAGGACAACTCAGACAAACGACTGGTTACTAATACTTGACTAGTCATTTTTACTTAATCACACCACAGAAGAATTCTAGCAGGACTAGCGCACTTCGTGTGCATCTAGACTGCTTGAACAAGGTTGCCCAAGTCAAATGTCCAACCTTGCGAAGGCAGTGTTCCACTTGCTCTAGATCTGCTTAATTCAGATTCACGTCTTATTGTAGGAAATCAGGAAAACATGCCCACTTGACCTCTGTGGCGGTTTAAGAACTGGTTGGGGCAGGAAGAACAGGCAGTAACAATGGCGTAGCAGGTTAAACTGAAGGTGTATCGCAATGTATATAGACTGCTTGTTATTAGCGGTTAATTGGTCCAGTTGATTGTGTCCATTGTTCTGCTGAGTAATAAATACCCGTGCCCTTCCGCCTGTTTTCCAAACCCAGTTCGATCGCCATTTCCCACCCTGCTCCCCGTCGGGCTGAATGGACTGGCTTGATCAATACCTACCGCGCTTTCCTGCCTGTCACCGATACAACTCCAGTGGTGACGCTCTACGAAGGAAACACGCCGCTGATCCCAGCACCAGCGATCGCTGCTCAGATTGGGCGGCAGGTACAGGTTTGGTTAAAGTTTGACGGGCTCAATCCTACGGGCAGCTTCAAGGATCGAGGCATGACTATGGCAGTGTCTAAAGCCAAGGAAGCTGGGGCAAAGGCAATTATCTGTGCTAGCACGGGCAATACCTCCGCTGCCGCCGCTGCCTATGCCCGTCGAGCAGGGATGCGGGCATTTGTCTTGATCCCCGATGGCTATGTGGCGATGGGCAAGCTAGCGCAAGCGCTACTCTATGGGGCAGAAGTGCTGGCGGTGAAGGGCAATTTTGATCAGGCGCTGGCGATCGTGCGGGAAATTGCTGATGAATATCCAGTCACCCTAGTCAACTCTGTCAATCCCTACCGACTGGAGGGGCAAAAAACCGCCGCATTTGAAATTGTCGATGCGTTGGGGACGGCTCCGGATTGGTTGTGCATTCCCGTTGGCAATGCTGGCAACATCACTGCCTACTGGATGGGCTTTTGTCAGTATTACCAGCAGGAATACAGCGATCGCCTACCCCGGATGTTTGGCTTTCAAGCGGCGGGAGCGGCACCCTTGGTGTCGGGTCATGCCGTTACCCATCCAGAAACGTTGGCAACGGCAATCCGGATTGGCAACCCCGCCAGTTGGCAACAGGCGGTTGCCGTCCGCGATGCCAGCCAGGGGGCTTTTCATGCAGTCAGCGATGAGCAGATTCTCGCTGCCTACCAGCTCTTGGCATCGGAGGAGGGGATTTTCTGTGAACCCGCCAGCGCTGCCTCTGTCGCAGGCTTGCTCCACATCAAAGGGCAAGTCCCTGCCGGAGCCAAAATTGTCTGTGTATTGACAGGCAATGGCTTAAAAGACCCCAGCACTGCCATTGAGCGTTGCCAAAACCAATTTAAGCAGGGGATTGAGCCTGATCGAGCATCGGTCGCTCAAGCGATGGGATTTTAGCGGTGTGGGTGGTATCTCCCCGCACACTAGGGGCAGGTTGGCTATACTCCAATCCCTGGTGCCGTGCCCGTTCCTTTGCCAATAGATCTACGGTGTCGCCCAGTGCTCCGGTGAGGGCTTTGCGGGTTTTTTCGTGTTCAATCTGCTCTAGCTTGAGCGATTGCAACAGCGATCGCGTTCAACATTGAGCTGAACCAAGTGAGTGCGCAGTTCTTCAATGGTGTGAAGCTCAACTTCCTGTTGGAGTTGGGTCAGTCTGGTTGGGTCTTGCCGCTCGATCGGTACGGGGCTTGCAGACGCTGCACCTCAGTTTTGAGAGCGTCGATTGTCTGTTGGGCAAGGTGTGCCTCTGTGCGACGCTGTTGAGCTTCCGTTTCATAGAGCTTGCGCCAATTGACGGCTCCGGCATAGGCTTGATCGCGCTCTTGGTGAGCTTCTGCGAGTTGTTGCTGGAGGGTTTTAATTTCGGCTAGCCACTGCCTGACATCGTGGGTCATGGAAGGCTCCTCGTCTGCCTTGGTGAACGATTCAGAAGATTAGTTGAGTAACGATCGGGGGAGCGGGCAAAATGATGATGACTAAAAGAGCCAGCGCCAATAAGCCGAGAAAATCTCGGCGATTGTCAAGCTCACTCACATCATTTAAGGCTGGCGTATCAACGACTGGAATAAAAAACAACAAAATCGCCAACAGCAAAAATTCTTGTTGGGCAAACGATAGCACCAGAATCAGCAAGCGTGAAACCTGACCGATCAGCGCCCCTGTGCGCTGACCAAACATAGCATGAACAATGTGTCCCCCATCCAACTGACCGACGGGCATGAGATTGAGTGCTGTAACCACAACCCCTAGACAGCCAGCGATCGCCACTGGATGAAGTTCAAGCGCCACCTCGGTGGTCAACTGGCTGCCCAGCGCCAACTTACTCAAGAGGGCAAGCAGCAGCGAGGCAGATGGCTTAAAAGAAGCAAAGTTGAGTAGCCCTGAAGTCTCAGTCAACTCGGTGGGCGTCGAATGGGTCAATCCCCAGAGCAAGATGGGGAGGGCAACGAGAAACCCAGCGATCGGTCCGGCAATGCCGACATCAAACAATGCCTTGCGGTTGGGAATGGGCGATCGCAATCGAATAATGGCACCAAAGGTGCCAAAGGGAAAAACTGGCGTGTAGGGAATGGGGATGAAATAGGGCAGCGTAGCCTGCACTTGATAGCGCCGTGCGGTTAGATAGTGGGCTAGCTCATGAATGCCCAGGATTGCCAACAGGGCAATGGCGTAGGGTAAGCCACTCGGTAAAGCTGCCCAGCTAAACTGCCAATCGTTGATCGATGAGCTTGCCAACGCCGCCCCTGCCCAGGTTGCGGTTAGAAATGTGGCGACCAACAAACCGATCGCCAGGGCAGGATGATCGGCTTCGGTAAGGGCGGGTGCGGGAGTCGGTTCAGCTTTTTCAGAGGCAGCCAGGGCTTGGGGATTGGGAACCAGCGCAAAAAACGGCTTACCGTTCAATCCTTCTTGAAACATAATCAAAAAGCGATCGCCAAACTTTGCCCGGACATTTTCCCGAATCGTTTGATAGGCTACCTCAGGAGATGTCCTCAGTTTGCCCTTACAAATCAACGCCTGTGGATGGTACTCAATATCCTGGAGAAAATAAATTGATAGGGGAAAGCAATTGTGGATTTCAGCTTCTTCCTGGCGATCGACAGTCGTAGAACCGGCTTTTTGTCTACCAACAGGGCGCTAGTCTCGCGTACTGGTTCGACATTGGCATTGGTTTCGTTGGAGTTGGAAAGGGTCGGCTGGGGAATGCGCCCCCATTGAATTAGGAAATAATAAAGAATGGGGCAAAGAATGAATGGACCAAGCAACACGACTAGGGGTATCTGGGCGTCTTCACCGTTGATCCAAATCCACCCAGTCCATATCAATGCTGGCATCATCATCACAAGCCACAGCAGCCACACAGGGGTTCGCGTGATGCTAGCCACCCGTCGCTGCACGATGATGTACGTCAGCACTCCAATCAAAAATAACCAGACAAGCATGCTTGGATCTCAGAAACTGCAACCCACAATTGGGGGATAACCGATCGCTTCGATCTTCAGGATAACGCTTTGTTTTGCCACCAGAACGTTCTAAACCATGGAGCCATTGCTTAAAATCCACCCACAAATGCTATACCATGTTTCCACCGATGCCCCTGTGAGACGGGCAGTGCAGCCCTCAAAGCGGTCAAATCCTACCTCGGTGGTTCAGTCTTCGTTTAGAGTAACAAAATTTGATTTTGAGTTGGTAGGATTTGCTTGATAGTTCGTTTGTGTACCAACCTCTATTTTTGTGATTCCTGCATCTCCCAACCTACCCAACCCAACTCCATCCCCCACCCCCGTCTCCGTTTTGCGTCCTGTGTTGCCAGACATCTACGCCTTTCCACCCAATCGAGACACCCTAGGAGGAACGGCATATTTGATTCTGCATCCATCGGGCAATGGATTGGTTGATTGCCCTGCCTGGGACGAAGCGACGCAAGCGGCGATCGAGCAACAGGGGGGAATTGAATGGCTATTTCTCACCCACCGAGGCGCGATCGGCAACGTCGCCGCCATTCAGTCGGCATTTTCCTGCAAGGTGGTCATCCAAGAACAAGAAGCCTATCTCCTGCCAAACCTAGTCCTCGCGCCGTTTCGTGACACAGTAGTCCTCAACGACCACAGCAGCGCCCTATGGACACCAGGACACTCACCGGGTTCGGCTTGCCTATACGACGATCGCCATGGGGGAGTGTTGTTTACTGGACGACATGTGTTGCCCAACCAACACGGTGAACCCGTCCCACTCCGCCTCTCCAAAACATTTCATTGGTGGCGGCAATTGCAAGCGATTCAACTGCTGCGCGATCGCTTCTCAGCGGCAACCTTGCACTATCTCTGCCCCGGAGCCAATATTGGATTTCTGCGGGGCAACCGCTCGATCGATCGCGCCTACGAACGGCTTGCCCAATTGGATCTTGATCACTATCGATCGCTGCAACCAGGATGAGAAGCACGAACTTCTACAACAGAACTTAACAAAAATCATCAAGCGTTTCCTTGTCAATCCCACACCTGAACCGATGGATTTGGCTGCAATCAAGTTTGGGAGAAAAGCGCTGATTTGTCTTGCAATTGGGTCTCATCAAATCTCATAATTCAATTAAGACCAGGCGTGGTCATCTGAGCATTCCCAATGATGGGTGGAAGGCAAGTTGCTTTAAGGTGTCATTAAAGTTTTAAGGTTAGGAGCGATCGCCATAATGGATTTTATTAAGAAGCTGTTTGGGGGGATTTTGTCCTTGTTGGCTGGAATTTTTCGTGTGTTCAACATTTTCAAGAAGTCAGAATATTTTTTGGAGGCAGACGATGTCAAATCGATCGGCTCTGCCCAACCTGCTCAAGTGCAACCCGCTAAAAGTGCAGCAACGTCGTCCGTGAAATCGGCGGCTGAACTGACCCCTCGATCGGTTAACTCTAATTCTGCTAAAGCGGCTCAGGCGGTTGAGCCGACTCCAGCCAATGGAGTTGCTCCGGTGGTGGCAGTCGCTGCCACCACCGGAGCGGTTGAGAACGGCAAAGTGGTGCAACCCGTTGCAGCGGCTGCAACAGCCGTTACAAAAGTCGATCCACAACCCGGTGCGGCAACCCCTGTTGCGGCTGCCCCGACTCCCATTCCTGCAACCCCCAGCGATGCCACCCCAGCCGTCTTTGCCCCCAACTATTTGGGCGCACCGACCATAGGTGGGCGGCGGCGTCCGGGACCTAGCATGAATCGGTTTCTGGATATGGCAAAACAAGTGAAGGCTTAGGGGAGATGGGCGATTAACTCGCTCAGCCTGTCCAATGTATCTGCACTATTCTGCGAAAATCGGCAGTCCTAAACCCTTAGGATCACGAATTTATTCACGTGTAATCTTCCTGTATGGGGCATGGCAATGCCATGCCCCTACGGAGATTCTGGTTTTGCAGGTTATTTAATCCACGATCATTAGATGCCGTTATCTGAAAATCCCGGACTTTTGGGAAAGCCGGGATTTTTTTTAAGTCATCGTCCATTACCCATCACTTTCTAGCCGGGCTGCAATTAAAGCCAGTGCCATTGCAGGAGCGGTGAGGGTGCGGAGGACTCGTTTCCCCAAGGAGACGGGTTGGTAGCTAGCCGCGATCGCCTGGTCCACTTCAGTGGGTGTCCATCCCCCCTCAGGTCCGGTGGCAAGGACGATCGGAGTTTGGGGTTGGGCGGTTTGCAAGCAGCCCAACAGGTGGGGATGCGATCCACGAGCGAGGCAAAGGTAGCAATGGGCAGTCTCCGAGTTCCAAGTTTCGATCGCTTGTCCGAGCGATCGCGGTTCTGTCACCGTGGGAATCAGTTGGCGTTCCGATTGCTCCGTGGCTTCTTGGGCGATGCGTCGCCAGCGCTCTAACTTATGGGGGCTGGGGTGTAGGAGCGTGCGATCGCTCAACAATGGCACAATGGTGGCTACTCCCAATTCCGTCACCTGCCGGACAATGTCATCCATGCCATTTCCCTTGGGCATGGCGACTAGCAAAATCACCGATCGACTCAGTTCTGTATGGATGGGAATAGATTCTAATACGGTAGCACTGGTGTCGTCAGCCAATTCTGCCAACCACCACTGTCCCTGTCCATTCAAAGCAATGAAGCGATCGCCCGGTTTTAATCGCAATACTCGACTTAGATAATGGATTTGTTGGGAATTAAGGTCGATATGGCGATCGTGTTGTTGAGCTGGAGTAATGGCGATGCGTTGTAACTGGGGGGAGTTGAGCGGTTGACCCATATGGCAATCCTGGCTACTTTGACAACCAAAATAAGACCACTCTCAAACTTTGCCAAATCGCCGATGGCGCTGTTGATAGGCAGCCAAGGCTTGATGAAACGCCGATCGATCAAAATCGGGCCAATGGGTCTCGGTAATATATAACTCCGCGTATGCCATCTGCCACAGCAAGAAATTACTAATCCGCATTTCACCGCTCGTGCGGATTAACAGATCTGGATCGCTGATTTCGGCGGTATAGAGGTGACGCTCAAATAGGGCTTCATCGATCTGGTCTGGATCGAGCAACCCCTGCTTGACTTGGGTGGCGATCGCCCGACATGCCTGCACAATCTCCTGCCGTCCACCATAATTTGTGGCGATGGTGAACTGAATGCCTTGGTTGTAGCGGGTTTCGCTCATCGATCGCTCGATCTCGGTTTGCAGCGATCGGGGGAGAGCAGCCAGATTGCCGACAAAGCGAATTTGCACATCCTCCGCTTTCATTTCCTGAAGTTCTCGCCGCAGCACTCGCTCAAATAGGGTCATGAGAAAATCAACTTCTTCGATCGGGCGTCCCCAATTCTCCGTGGAAAACGCATAGGCAGTGAGCGCTTGCACACCCCAATCCTTACAGCACCGCAAAATTCCTTTCAGGGCATCTACCCCTCGACGATGACCCATAATTCGGGGCAATCCTTGTTGTTGTGCCCAGCGTCCGTTGCCATCCATAATTACTGCAACATGACGGGGTAGTCGTTCTCGCTCCAAATCAGCAGGCAAATCTTGTAATAATGTTGGCTTTACTGTCATTTCTTCTCCCGAGAAGCCGAGGGTAAAAAGCGAGACATACGTGAAAGTAGAGCTAAGCCCTTAGAACCTAGCAATCGACCCCAACTTCGTAACTTGGGAGCCATTGCCTCCCGATCCACCGATTGAGAAAATCGAGCCATTAGCAGCTCTCTTAGTTTACTGCTGGTCAATGGTCGATTTAATGTTCCTTTTTCAGCCAGTGAGATCGAACCCGTTTCTTCTGATACAACAATACACACGCAATTTTCGACCCTCTCCGTAATTCCCATCGCCGCTCGGTGGCGAGTACCCAACTGGCGCGAGGCGGTGCGCTCAGAAATGGGTAAGATCACCCCCGCCGCCAGTACGCGGGAGGCACGAATCAGCACAGCTCCATCGTGTAGTAGGGTGGAGGTCTGAAAAATGGTTTGCAGCAGTTCCTTCGATACCTCTGCATTCAATCGCACTCCCGGTACAGAGAAATCGCGCTCATCGATCGGGCGGCTGGTTTCCAAAATCATTAGGGCACCGGTGCGGTTTTGGGAAAGCTCCTTAACCGCATCGACAATTTCATCAATCACACTATCGGGTTTGGGAATGGCTTCGCGGGCGGGTTGAAACAGTTGTACGATTTCACCGCGCCCCAATTGTTCGAGTAACCGACGAAACTCTGCCTGCAAAATCACTGCCATTGCCACGGCAGACCCAATCACCAATTTTTCTAAGACAAAGCTGAGCAGTTGTAATCCCAACGTGCGACTTAGGGCAGCAGAGAGCATCAACACGATCAATCCTCGCACCATCCACAAGGTGCGCCGTTCCCCAATAATGACCAACACCATGTAGGTCAATGCAAGAACTAGCCCGACATCAACTAAAGCCCGCAAGGACTGAGTCCAGTCAAGGTTTATCAGCCATTGCTTTAACAGAGATCCCATTAGAACTGGTCTGGACTAGCCTGCTTTAGCTGGATAAACAGGGATGGAAGCAAAGGATATAAAAACAGTTTGTAATAAGTCTACGATTGCACTGAATGGGGGATGATCTAAAGAATTTATGATTTCAAGAATCAAACTTTAAGAATCCTAGGGTAACAGCTTTTGGACATGTTATCCTACTCCTCCCGGTCATGAAACATCCCTAGAGGGAGAGCCAGGGGTGCTGATCCCTTGGTTCATTGATTACTCCGTTCGATCGATTGGACGCAACCGCTCAGGCAAGCAATCTTGCTTGATCAAATCGTCGTAGGTCTCTCTGCGGAGAATCAAAGTCGCTTCCCCGGAGGTGACTAGAACGGCGGCGGGTCGAGGTAGGCGGTTGTAATTCGATGCCATGCTGTAATTGTACGCTCCCGTACCCATGACCACGATCGTGTCGCCCGGTTGGATCGGGGGAAGTTGGGCTTGCTTCAGCAAGATGTCGCCAGATTCGCAATGTTTTCCAGCGATCGTCACGGGGTCGGTAAAGGCGGCGGAGAGGCGATCGGCAACCAACGCTCGATAACTCGATTGATAGGTAATCGGACGGGGATTGTCGGACATCCCACCATCCACACTGATATAGGTGCGCACGGTGGGGACGGTTTTTTGGCTGCCAGCGGTGTAGGCAGTGACGCAAGCAGAACCAATCAGCGATCGCCCCGGTTCAATTAGCAAGGTTGGCAAGGGCAAGCCGTGGGACCTACAGGCTGCTGCGACGCCTGCTGCGACGGTTTTAACCCACTCCTCAATGCTGGGTGGATCATCGGATTCGGTATAACGAATTCCCAGTCCTCCCCCCAGGTCCAACTCCTGCACGGGCAAGCCATACTGCTCTGCCTTTTTCATCCACTGCACCATCACATCGGTCAAATCGTGGTGAGCTTGCAGTTCAAAAATTTGAGAACCAATGTGGGCGTGCAATCCTACACAGTGCAGTGTCGATTGTTGGCTGATGAACTGAAACACAGCATCAAGCTGGTCAGGGTCAAAGCCAAATTTGCTGTCTAGGTGCCCGGTACGAATATAGTCGTGGGTGTGGCACTCGATGCCAGGAGTCAAGCGCACCATCATGCGGATGGGTTGAGCGGTGGAATCGGCGGGGTGAAGGGTTGCCAGGGTTTGCAATTCTAACCAGTTGTCTACCACGATCGTGCATCCTGCGTCGATCGCCAACTGTAATTCTTGGACTGACTTATTGTTACCGTGTAAATAAAGTCGCTCAGCGGGCACCCCCGCTTGCAGTGCCGTATACAGCTCACCGCCCGATACCACATCAATGCCCAACCCCTCCGCCGCCACGATCGCACACACCGCCAGACAGTTCCATGCCTTGGAGGCATACAGCACCAGAGAATTCCCAGGATAGTATTGTTGCAGCGCTTGACGGTATTGTTGGCATGCCGTTCGCAGGGTGGTTTCGTCCAGTACATACAGAGGAGAGCCATACTGTTGCACCAGTTGCACCACGTCACACCCACCAATCTCCAGCCGATCGTCGGGGTTGGCGGTGGCGGTTAGGGGCAACAGGAACTGGTTGGGAGACCGATTGGGCGCTGCGTTGGGCAGATAGTGAAGGGCGGAAGAGACGATTTTATCAGCCGTTGAAACCATTAGCTAAACTTGTCCTCGTGAGGTCACAGTAGGGTGGGTGACGGCAGCTTGGCAGCTACCCCGTTATCACCAGTGTACAATTGAGGGCTGTTTATCCCGCGATTAATAAGGGGTTGTCGTGAATTTTCTAGAGGTAACCTTTCCTACCGAAAGCCAAATTCCAGCTATTGTTGCCCTCGATCGCCACTGTTTGAGTGAACCGTGGACAGCGGAGGGGTATGCACGGGAATTGGACAGCTCCAATAGCCACATCGTGATTTTGCAGCCTGCTGAGGTAACGGCAGCCTCTCCTTTGATTGGGTTGGCATGCCTATGGGCGATCGTCGAGGAGGCACACATTACTCGATTGGCAATCCATCCAGACCATCAGCGACGAGGCTTGGGTCAGGTCTTGCTCCTGAGTCTGCTGACGATCGCCCAACACTGTGGCTTGGAGTGGGCAACCTTGGAGGTCAAAGCATCCAATCAGCGGCGATCGCCCTATACGAGCGCCTGGGCTTTCAACCCGTCGGACGCCGCCGCAACTACTACCCTGACCGGGAAGATGCCCTGATTTTGTGGCTCAACGGGTTGCAAACCCCTGCGTTTGAGCAGTGGCAGCACCAGCAATGGGGAATAACTAGCGATCGCCTGCAACAGCAGGGGTATCAATTATGGCTTTCAGAGGAAATTTCAAAATTAATGACAATTCCCCTTGACGCCATTGCCATTTGCCGAAAAAATCGTCTTGTGAATCAAAAAAAATCAATCCACAATTAAATAAACCGTAATCCATGCGGGGATCAAGGGCTAGGGTGCATCTGTCTTGGGATACCGTTTACCGTCAGGTCAATGTTCGGCGGTAACAATCAGACAGTTTCTCTATGCTAGAATCAGCGTACCGGCACGCAGCAGGTGATAGAAAACCGCCATGTTTGAACGCTTCACAGAAAAAGCCATTAAGGTGATTATGCTTGCCCAGGAGGAAGCTCGCCGCCTGGGTCATAATTTTGTGGGTACAGAGCAGATCCTCTTGGGTCTGATTGGAGAAGGAACTGGCGTCGCTGCCAAAGTACTGAAATCGATGGGCGTCAATCTCAAGGACGCTCGTATTGAAGTTGAAAAAATTATTGGTCGGGGGTCTGGTTTCGTTGCAGTAGAAATTCCCTTTACCCCCCGCGCCAAGCGCGTCCTGGAATTGTCACTCGAAGAAGCCCGTCAACTCGGACACAATTACATTGGCACCGAGCATCTTCTCTTAGGACTGATTCGCGAGGGCGAGGGCGTTGCCGCACGGGTGCTAGAAAACCTGGGCGTTGACCTCTCCAAAGTACGCACCCAGGTGATCCGTATGCTGGGTGAAACGGCTGAAGTCTCCGCTGGCGGCAGCCAGGGTCGAAACAAAACCCCCACGTTAGATGAGTTTGGCTCCAACCTGACTCAAATGGCAACGGAAGGCAAGCTCGATCCCGTAGTTGGTCGTCAAAAGGAGATTGAACGAGTCATCCAAATCCTTGGACGACGTACCAAAAACAACCCTGTTCTAATTGGAGAGCCGGGTGTAGGTAAGACAGCGATCGCCGAAGGGCTTGCCCAACGCATTGCCAACAATGATGTCCCCGACATCCTCGAAGATAAGCGCGTTGTCACCCTTGACATTGGTTTGCTGGTCGCTGGTACAAAATACCGAGGCGAGTTTGAGGAACGCCTCAAAAAGATCATGGATGAAATCCGGCAAGCCGGAAACGTCATCCTGGTGATCGATGAGGTGCACACTCTGATTGGAGCAGGTGCGGCAGAGGGAGCGATCGATGCGGCAAACATCCTCAAGCCAGCCTTGGCGCGGGGTGAGTTGCAGTGTATCGGTGCCACCACCCTGGATGAATACCGCAAGCACATTGAACGGGATGCGGCGCTGGAACGCCGCTTCCAACCTGTGATGGTGGGCGAACCAACCGTGGATGAAACCATCGAAATTCTTCGGGGTCTGCGGGAACGGTATGAGCAACACCATAAGTTGAAGATCTCCGATGAAGCGTTGGATGCGGCTGCCAAGCTCTCCGATCGCTACATCTCCGATCGCTACCTACCCGATAAAGCCATCGACTTGATCGATGAGGCTGGATCGCGAGTTCGCTTGATCAATTCCCAGTTGCCCCCCGCGGCAAAGGAGTTGGACAAGGAACTGCGGCAGGTGCTCAAGGAAAAGGATGATGCTGTCCGTGCTCAGGATTTTGATCGGGCAGGCGAATTGCGCGATCGAGAGATGGAGATCAAGGCAGAAATCCGGGCGATCGCCCAGAGCAAAAAAACTGAAGGAACTGACGGTGAGGACTTTTCTCCCGTGGTAACGGAGGAAGACATTGCTCAGATCGTGGCATCGTGGACAGGTGTTCCGGTCAACAAGCTGACAGAGTCCGAATCTGAGAAGCTGTTGCACATGGAAGACACCTTGCACAATCGATTGATTGGTCAAGACGAGGCAGTAAGGGCGGTGTCTCGTGCGATTCGCCGAGCACGGGTGGGTCTCAAGAACCCCAACCGACCAATCGCTAGCTTCATCTTCTCTGGACCTACCGGGGTCGGTAAGACGGAGTTGACGAAGGCGCTGGCATCCTACTTCTTTGGCTCTGAAGAAGCCATGATTCGGCTAGACATGTCGGAATACATGGAGCGTCATACGGTTTCCAAACTGATTGGTTCTCCTCCTGGCTATGTCGGCTACAACGAGGGTGGTCAGTTGACGGAGGCAGTTCGCCGTCGTCCCTATACGGTGGTGCTGTTTGACGAGATTGAGAAGGCACACCCTGATGTGTTCAACATGCTGTTGCAGATTTTGGAAGATGGTCGCTTGACCGATGCCAAAGGACGCACGGTGGACTTTAAGAACACGCTCTTGATCATGACCTCCAACATTGGGTCGAAGGTGATTGAGAAGGGTGGCGGTGGTCTCGGATTTGACTTCTCTGCTGAGGGAGAGGTAGATTCCCAGTACAATCGCATTCGATCGCTGGTCAACGAAGAACTGAAGCAGTACTTCCGCCCTGAATTCCTCAACCGGGTTGATGAAATTATCGTCTTCCGTCAGTTGAGCAGGGATGAGGTGAAGCAAATTGCCGATATCCTGTTGCGCGAAGTCTTTGGACGCTTGCAGGAACAGGGCATCACCTTGGAAGTGACTGAGAAGTTCAAAGATCGGCTGGTGGAGGAAGATACGAACCCCAGCTACGGTCGCTCGACCGCTTCGCCGTGCCATCATGCGGTTGCTAGAAGCGACTCCCTCGCTGGAGGAAATCCTCTCCTAGCCGCATTAAGAATGGTGATACGGCGGTGGTCGATGTGGGTGAGGACGGTCAGGTCACCGTTCTACCAGGGGAGCGGCGGGAGTTGTTGCCCCAAGCCGTCGATTGACGAACCCAAATTCTAGTAAGAGCGGCAAGGTCAGTTGGCTTTGCCGCTTTTTTTCGTGGTTAAAGAGGTGATTTTTTTGTTCCGTACTAGAGGCTACCGCTATAATTCATTAACATTCGCCCTTAATGGCGTATCTCAGGAGATACATTGCATTCGATCGCCGAATTTGTCATAGTTGCAAGGGGAAAACCGGATGGTATCGTCCTGTAGGATTTCGACATTGTTTCGCAGGTGACTCACCGATGACAACTCCACCAATTCGTTTGTCAGAGCGTGCTCGACAAGGCGATGTTGAGGCGATCGCTGCCTTGATGAATCGCCCACTGCAACCCAAAGGCATTACGGCTGATGTTGAGGCTTGGAGCGACCAACTGCAAATTCGCCTAGAGGCAGATGGCACCCCCAATCGATCGGTACTGAAGCAATTCGCCTACCGGGGCTTGTCTAATCTCGGTATTCCTTCGGTAAACCGGGTCAAGCTCTATGGATTTCGCCGAGGGGAACAAACCCCCGTGTGGGAGGATGAATTTGATCTACCTCCCTACTTAAATTCATCCGATACTCCAACCGTGCAGGATGCAGCGATCGCCACTGCCATCCAATCCCCTCTCAATCCACCAACTCCAGTCGATACCCATGCCGCTGCCCCAGTCGAAGCGCCATCCTCAGATGGATTAGATTTCCTAGATCCACCTGCTTCTAGGCTAGAGCCGTCTCCCAGACTAGAGTCGCTCGATCCCTTGCCACGGCACGGGAGGGATGAGGATGCCCGTCCCTTGGAGGAACCCATTCCTCGCGCTCTTACCGATGATGACATTAGCCCAAGGCATGAAGCCCAGGGGACGCTTCGGGCAACAGAGGCACACAGTGTCAGCATGGGTGAGGAGATGACTGGTGAGACATCCTCGTCTGATTCCAACCCTTTGCGATTGCTGCTGATTGCTGCCGCCGCCCTCCTATTAGGATTGACTACGGTGTTGGCAGGTATCTTTGCTTACCGGACGTTATTTAATCAACCCCGTGGACAGGTGCAACAGGTGCCCGCATCGCCCCCGGTGTCTCCCCTGCCACCACCCACTGCAACGCCACCTGCGGGTGTGGCAACGCCCGCCTCTCCAGGCATTCCACCAACAGCAGGCTCCCCTGCTGCCATTGCCCCCGCCCCGACGGTTAACCCCAATCCAACTCAGCCGAATCAAAATCCGGCGATCGCTCCCCCAACTCCGGCTCCGGCAGCCATTTCGGACAACCCGTACACGAGTGCAGAAACCCGGGCGGCAGAGGCAGAAACCCTCTCGCGCACCGCTACGACAGCTCAGGAGTGGCAACGCATCGCTGCCCTGTGGCAAGAATCGGCAACCTGGATGGCGCGTATTCCCGCTGGCGATGCCAATTACCAAACGGCTCAACAGCGGGTAGCAGAATACCTCAGTAACCGAGATTATGCTCGCCAGCGAGCAGCAGGGGCACCCCAGTAAACAAGCGGCAAATGACGGTGGCACTCCCTGAAGGATTAGACAGAATAGGGTTAGTCCCAAGGGTCGGGTAGAGCGCTGGGTAAGGGAAACCCTAGTCCTTTACCCGTCTGGGTAACTTCGATGTAGATGTGTTCTAATCGGACGGGTTGACGCGAGATGGAGTCGATCGCAATGCCATTGAAACAATCGACAAGCTCTCGTAGCTCCATCGATCGCGGTAGCCAAAACACCAAGTCGCTGCCATAGCGGCGGGGTGTAAACCCCTGCTGCTGCCCCCGCAAAATCGCCTCATTTTCCTGACTGGTTTGCACAACCACCACCTCTTGAGCGGGGATGCGCTGACGCAACTCTTCCAGGCTACCCTCTGCCATCAGTCTGCCACCCTTAAGAATGCCAATGCGCTGGCAGAGGCGTTCTGCCTCTTCTAGCAGATGGGTAGTGAGCAGCGTAGTGATGCCCTGCGCCTTGAGTTGCCGAATGAATTCCCAGACTTCATAACGGGCTTCGATGTCTAACCCAGTGGTAGGTTCGTCGAGAATCACCAGCTTGGGTTGGTGGACTAGGGCAAGCGCGATGCTCAACCGCCGTTGCATGCCACCGCTGAGGGTATCTACGGTGCTATTGGCACGATCGACCAGATTCACCGCTTCTAAACAGGATTGGATGCGGTGCGATCGCACCGCCGCCCCCACGCCATAAATTTGGGCAAAGAATTGCAACGTCTCTCGACAAGTCAAGGAGCGGTAGAGCAAATTTTCCTGAGGCACAATGCCGATTAGTGCTTTTGTCTTATCTGAAACGGGTTGTCCGTTGATCTCGACCACTCCACTGTCGGCTTTGAGCAAATTACAGATGATATTGATGGTGGTCGTTTTGCCTGCTCCATTCGGTCCGAGCAAGCCATAAATTTCGCCAGTGCTAACCGACAGGTTGAGGTTTTCTAGCACAGGACGATCGCCGTAGGTCTTGGTTAAATGCTCAATATGCAGCATTGGGTTACAGCCTCCGTTCTACCCAGATCATGCGTCGGTAGGACAGCCAGCCGCCGACGATCATGGCGGCGGCAAATAGGCTGAGGAACCAAAGATGGGGAGCGATCGCCGCCCACTCTAGCTCGGAACTGAGCACACCAGTCAGCGCTTCATTCATGTGATAAATCGGGTTAAACTCTGCTAACCGCAGCAACATGGCGGGGAAAAGCGAGGTGGGCAAAAAAGCACCCCCCAAAATTAGCAAGGGCACTCCAAAGGCAGCCACGAGGGCATTGACATCCTCTGTCCGTCGAGCAAACTGCGTCCCTAAAATAAATCCCACACCCACGTACGTTGCGATACTTAGCAAAATTATCAATCCAGCCAGCAGGGGAAACCCTTCCAATGGCGCTCCCATCAAAGCTGCCACCAGGAAGACCACCAGCGTTTGTCCAACACCGATGCACGTATGCGCCAGGACAATCCCTAGAAAATAGGAGGTGCCGCTTAAGGGAGAAATGAATAGCCGCTTGAGGGTTTGTTGTTCGCGCTCTGAAACAACGGTTGCCACACTGCCTCCCAAGCAACTGAAGAACAATGCTGCCCCAACTAATGTAGGAGGAGCGGCACTTTGAAAGGCTTCTGCCGTCGTCAGGTTAGCGCGTTCTTCCAGAATAAACCCATTGAGCAGCAGGACAAAAATTGGAAAGATTACCCAAAAAATTAGCGATCGACGTCTGCGCCCCAACTCAGTCAAGATTCGCCGCGCTACAGCCACGGTTTCTCGCCAGTACTTATTCAATCCATTCCCCTTGTGCTCACTTCCTCCAGCATAAAGGAGATAGAAGGTCTTCTCCATTGGGGAAGAAGATTTTCTTGACTGGAACCCAATGGCGGTGGCTTGGAGGCGACAACTTCTCACAAGCCCTCGGTTCTGTTACAAGTGAGGGGGAAGCAAGAGGAACCCTACCATGGCGACCATTCGTCCAGAATCGATCGACCTAGCAAAATACATTGACCATGCCGTGCTTAATCCCACCACGACGGTTGAGCAAGTGACCCAAGCCTGCGAAGAGAGCGATCGCTTTGGGTTTGCTACGGTCTGTGTCTACCCAGTTCATGTGCAACAAGCCACAGAACTGTTGCACAATCGGCGTCCCAACGTTTGCACCGTCATTGGTTTCCCCAGCGGAGCCACCACTTCAGCCATCAAACTCCACGAGGCACAGGAAGCGGTTGACCACGGCGCAACGGAATTAGACGTGGTGATTAATCTGGGGTGGGTCAAAGCGGGAAAAGTCGAAGAATTACATCGAGAGATTGCTGAGATCTGCGAATCGACTGGGCAACCCGTCAAAGCCATTTTAGAAATGGCACTCTTGAGTGACCCCGAAAAACAACTCGCCGCCGAAATTTGTCTAGACGCAGGGGTGGCATTCCTCAAAACCAGCACGGGATGGCATGGCGGAGCAACCGTGGCAGATGTGAAATTATTGAAGGAAATTGGCGGCGATCGCGTCGGGATCAAAGCCGCAGGTGGGATTCGTACGGTGGACCAGGCAATCGAACTGATTTTGGCAGGGGCGACCCGACTAGGCACCTCTAGGGGAGTTGACCTAGTTCGTCAACGAAACCTATCGGGAACTTCGACAGAAGGGAATCAAGCGTATTGAAGTTGCAAGGGGTGGGTTGCCAGTGGCAACCCACCCCTTGCAACTGCTCGGTCTACTCGTTGGGGCGATCGTCTGTCTCGTCGTCCGAGGAAGGCGCTGATAGACGCGATCGCTTACGGAGTGAGTGTACACCCCAGACTCCCAGGGCTACCAAACCAGCCACCATTCCAGGTTCTGGAATCGAGGTTCCATCTCCAGGGCTAGGGGTGGGACTGGGCGTCGGCTCCGGCGTCGGACTAGGCGTTGGCTCTGGAGTGGGACTAGGGTGTCGGCTCCGGCGTCGGACTAGGCGTTG
>JAAUSV010000413.1 GCA_012032525.1 Leptolyngbyaceae cyanobacterium SL_7_1 | reverse complement strand
TTACCAAGCGAACGTTTGAAGGGCGCACCCTAGGACACGTCTACCTCACCTATGAGGGCGAACTTCCTCCCACGACCGCTCCTACTCCCGGACCAGGGACTCCCACTCCCCCGGTCACTCCTACGCCCCAGCCCACCCCTGGCACTCCCCAGCCACCTGCCACTGTCACCTTCCGTGACACCGCCAACGACATCTACTTGAGCGAGATTGAGCAAGCCGTGCAACGGGGCTTCATTGCTGGGTTCTACGAGGACAATACCTTCCGTCCTCAAGAATCCTTGACCCGTGAGCAGTTGGTGTCAATGGTGATTGAAGCGATCGATCGCTCCCCAATGTCACCCTCAACGTGTCCACCCAAGTGAGTGGCAACCCCTATCCCGATGTCAGCGCCTCTCGTTGGAGTGCCGCAAAAATTCAATTTGCTCGCAACAATGGGTTAATCAGCGGCTATCAGGATGGTTCTTTCCGCCCTAGCCAGCCAGTGACACGGGCTGAAATGATGGCAGTGCTGCGTCGGGCGGCGATCTACGGTCAACAGGTGCAGGGACAAAACGCGCAACTTCAACCCCAACAAGACCCCGTTGTTTTCTCAGACACGGGTTCTCACTGGGCAAATGAAACGATCACTGAAATGTCGAGCTACTGCGGAGTTGCTTCTCCGTTGAATGAGCGGGGTACGGCATTCGCCCCCGATCAGGCAACGCAACGCAACTATGCGGCGGCAGCAACCTTGCGGGCACTTGATTGCATCGCTAAGGATGACACAGCAACCCAAGCCACTCGGTAGGAGTGGGTGTGAGGAGTGAATAGGCGATCGGCGGTTGGTTTAGACCAACCGCCGATCGCGGTTTTTATCAGAGGAATCGAATGCTTGGGTATGGCATAGCATTGCCATGCCCCGACGAAGATGAATTGAGGAAAAAAGTGGTAATTATGCGGCTTCGATCGGAGCCATTGTCAATCCTTCGCGGCTGAGTTGCTGATGATAGAGTTCCGCCTGTTCCTGCGGTCCCACCCAGACGATCGCCTGTCCCTCATCGTGAACCTGTTGGGTGAGTGCCCAAGCCCGATCGCTTGTCATTTGGGGAATGTGTTTCATCAAACACTCTGCTACATGCTGAAACGTATTGAAATCGTCATTCAGCACAATCACTTTGTAATTGGGATAGGTCTTGCGAACCACCTGACCGGACTTTTCGGGAGCGACCGTGGGCGCACTTGCCATTGCGTAGGTTGCTGCTAAAAGTGCCATCGTTTTCAATCCCGTGAGTGACGTTAATGCAACAAAAATGCACCGATAATACTCTAACCTATTGGCTTCATACAGGGAAATTAGAGAAATATCAGCATAATTCTAGCGATTAGCCTCATCCTTGCGTCCTCATCTTTCATCCCTCTCCCTTACGGAGCTAGCCGCTCAATCCTCCAGCTTTCTGCTTGACGAGTATACTGGAGGCGATCGTGCAAGCGGCTGGGGCGTCCTTGCCAAAATTCGATCGCTTCGGGGGTAAGGCGATAGCCTCCCCAGTGAGGAGGACGAGGGATGGGTTGGTTCTGATACTCTTCCTTCAGCGCTTGTAGGCGTTGTTCGAGGACGGAGCGATCGACAATCACCCGGCTCTGATCCGATGTCCACGCCCCTAGTTGGCTCCCGATTGGGCGGCTATGAAAATACTCATCGGCATCCCGATTTGCCACTTTGGTAATGCGTCCTTCGATCCGCACCTGTCGCTCTAGCTCCGCCCACCAAAACACCAAAGCCGCGTGGGGGTTTGCTGCCAATTCTCGCCCTTTGCGGCTCTCGAAGTTGGTGTAAAACACAAAGCCCCGCTCGTCCAAATCCTTGAGCAACACCATCCGAGCCGAAGGAATGCCTTCAGGAGTAGCGGTTGCCAAGGTCATGGCGTTTGGCTCCGGCAATTGAGCCGCCACCGCCTCCTCAAACCAACGACGAAATTGTTGGAAGGGATTGGGGTCAACACTAGATTCATCTAGCGCTTGGAGAGTGTAGTTTTGGCGGAGGTCGGCGATCGCGGTGTTCATGGTAAGAATGAAGGCGGAAGGCGGAAGACGAAAGATTGGGGGAGTGCGTTACGCTGCGCTAATCACCCTACGATTTATTCTCCTTTAGAGCGCTTAATCCGATCGATCTCCCGTTGCAAATCTTCGACTTCTTGGCGGAGGCGATCGACTTGAACTTCGTCAGGGGAAGGGGTGGGGTTGGTTTCCACATCCACGGCTCCTGTACCCGTGCGCCGATAGTTGCCAGCACGAATTTGGCGATAGTCTTCTGAATTTGACCATTCCCGCAAATAGTTTACCCGTTCCACATTAAACGGATGGGTGAGGAAAATGCCTTGGGAGACGTTGTTGTAGAGCAGGAATTTATAGAGTTGGTTGAGCCCGTCTTGGTCGAGTTCTTGGTAGCGATCGGACTGGCGAATAAATTCATCCAAACTCAATTCATGACCATAGCGAGCACTGCCACCTGCCAGTCGCATCATGTTGTGCAACACGGGGTTGAGGTCGTCCATGACCAGGAGAGCGGCGCGATCGGCAGACAACTCGGCTTTGCGTAGCCACTCATAAAATGCCAGAACCAAGCCTGACCCGACTAATCCGCTTAACCCAAACGTAAAATCAGCTAACCCAGACACCACCGTGATCGCCCAAGATGCCATTTGAGTCAGAGTGGTGTGTCCACATTTGACATGTCCCAATTCGTGCGCCATCACTGCCCGTAGCTCGGTTTCGTCCATTACATCCAGCAAGCCCGAATTGAGCACCACACAAGGACGCTCCTGTCCTAGGGCAAAGGCGTTGATGGTGGGAGATTGGGCAACAAATAGGGTGGGAGCAGGATAAACGTCTAGATCGCGTAGACACTCCCGAAAAATACCGTACAAAGTGGAATATTGCCGGGGTCCCACTTCAATGTGGTTGCCCATGAAATAGACGTAGCGGGGGCGCTCATAGACAAATTCCACAAACTTACGAGCGACTAGATCAAATCCTGGGACACTGCGCAAGGTTTGCTCGGCTTGGTAATCAAGGGGATGGCGGAAAGCTTCGCTAGAGATTCCAGTGTAGGTGGGCATGGTGGGAGAGTGAAATGAGCATCAAACTTTTAGTAGTTGGGGTTTCAATCTTCTCCCAAAATTGGCTGCACAGTACCATCTCGAATTTCGTCTCGCCTTCTTTTGGCTTTAGATACCCAAACTGCCTGAATGGTTGAGTCAGTGTCGAATTCTAAGCTTTCTACCAATTTGTCCGCAAGGAGTGCTCTTGACGCACTAGGCAAGGACAATATCTCCTCTGTTAGCTGCTCAATTGACCGCATAGCCCTTGCAGAACACTAAACTTTGAGTGCAATTGTAGCAGACTCTCATGTTAACAAAACTTGATGGAGCAGCTACCCATATCACGCGTTGGGCAATTTTGTGGGCGCTGTTACTGGCGTAATTCCGGCTAGATCTAGAATTTGCGGAATTAGATCCTCCCGCCGCACCGCCATCAGGTGAACGCCGTGACAGAGGTGTTGGGCTAGCTTGACTTGTTCAGCGGCAATTAGCATTCCCTCTTTGAGGGGATCGGCGGCTTGGGCAAGGCGATCGATCGTCTCCTCAGGAATCTGTACCCCTGGAACATTACGGTTAATAAATTGGGCATTCTTCGCCGATTTCAGTAGGAAAATCCCCGCCAAAATCGGTCGCTGTGTGCCCACCGCAATCTGGGTCATAAATTTTTCCAGGCGATCGAAATCCGAAATCAACTGACTTTGAAAGAACTGTGCTCCGGCTTCCAACTTGCGCTCAAACCGCCGTTGCAAACCAGACCAACTGCCGCACTGCGGGTCGATCGCCGCGCCAGCGAACAAGGCGGTGGGCTGATCGGTCAAGGGCTTATCGTTAAAGTCAACTCCCGCATTCAACTTTGCAATCAACTTTAATAGCCGTACAGACTCCAACTCAAACACAGCTCGTGCCGTGGGATGATCGCCCGCTTTGAGTGGATCGCCCGTCAGTGCCAAGACATTGCGAATTCCCAATGCCTGTGCCCCCATCAGATCGCCTTGAAGCGCGATGCAATTGCGATCGCGACAGGCAACCTGACAAATCGGTTCAATCCCGTGGTGAACCAGCAGCGTCGAGGCAGCAAGGGACGACATCCGCAACACCGCGCGGCTACCATCGGTAATGTTAACTCCGTGCACTCGGTGCTTCAAC
>JAAUSV010000412.1 GCA_012032525.1 Leptolyngbyaceae cyanobacterium SL_7_1 | reverse complement strand
TCCTGCGATTGTCGTTCCAACTTCGGTTTGCATCAAAGGGTTTGATCACATAGTCGTCGGCTCCAGCATCCAGCCCAGTGACTATATCATCATTAGAGCGTTTTCCTGTGAGCATCAGAATGGGAGCAGTTTTGCCCTGAGCACGTAGACGATGGCACAGGCTAATGCCATCCAACTTGGGGAGTTGCACGTCTAAGATGTAAAGGTCGTAGCTCCATTGCGACGCCAACTCCAGTCCTGTTAGACCATCCGTAGCCAAGTCAATTGCGTAGTGATGATTTTTAAGAATTTTTGAGAGTAATTTTCCGCTTGACAAATCGTCTTCTACTAGCAAAATCTTCATTTCAAGTCACAGTACGCTTCGAGTCCCCTACTTGCTGTGATCCCTACAACGCCACCAGCTTCTCTAGCGCCCTTGCTCAATCAAACGTGATGGAATGCAAGATTCAACTGAAGTGGTATGACGCTGCTGGATATCTCCTAAGAATACTATCGAATTTGTGAAGATAAGTGTGTAATTATTTTGTGTCTGTAAACCGTCCGCCATAAAGATTGAAAGAGGTTTCTAAAGCTAGATGCGCTAAACCCCTGACTAGTGCTGTGTCGAGGCTCGAAATTGGGATTGGCAGTGTCAGCGAAATACTTTCACTACCCGTAATTATTCATATGACAAAGCACTAGGACAATTTTTGACTGCCAAAGAAAAATTCCTACTAAAGGTGGAATTTTTCACGAACGGCAGAATCTGGATCTCAGTCCAGAGGTCGATTCTGAAATTCTTACTTGAAAGTAAAAATGAATGAGTGATTTTCAAAAAGGGCGATCGCTAGCGCTGATAACCATCACCCAGGCGCAGGGCTACAAGTCTATGCAGGCTGATGGAACAGGTCTATGGAATTGGGTCTATTGTCAATGGCGATCGCGCTTACACCCTAACTTGTGGAGGAACTTGTATGAACATTAAATTTAATGCACTCCGCCCAGTGCGCTTCCTAATCCTTGCCTTTACCTGTGCAATGCTTTTCTTTGCAAATGCGTTTCCAGCGATCGCCGCAGGAGTCTCTGCTCCTAGCAGCCCTTCTAAAGGAACCGCTCCGATCAATGACATCCTAGAAGAATCGGAAAATGCCCTAAAAGCTGAGCCACGGACAATGGAGGAAGTGATTGAGAAAGCTAACCAGGGACCCAATGAGGTTCAAGGGGGAGCGGACCTTGATCAAATGAAGCGTCCGGATAATTCCAATGCGGTGACGATCGAAGAGCGGGTTGAAGAAATCCTTGAAAACGTGACTGGACGAAATTAGATACTGTTCCAGGTTTAAGTCTTCCAAGCAATCGATCTCTAGTAGGGACAGGGCAATGCCATGTCCCTACTAGTAATTTTTGGGAGGGTTTGTTTAATGGGAACTAATTAAACTGCTGAGGAGGGGTGGTGTAGTGTTTCAACTCATCGATTAGTTGAGTGTCATTAGAAGCAGTTCTCGCGCCTGCCTCGGCTGCCCATTGTTTGAGCGCTGCAATTTGAGAACGGGCGATCGCCGCTAAGGGCACGGTCTCCTCGATCGATCGAATCATATCTTCGGTGGTAAAGTCTTGCCGTTGCCCAGGACTCCCCCGACCAAAGGCGCGATGCATTGCATCAATGATGACCTGCTGAATTTCTGCTCCGCTGAAATCCCTGGTTTGTCGGGCTAGCAAAAGCAAATCAAACTCCCGCACCCGATGGGGGCGGAGTTTCTGTAAATGAACTTTGAAAATATCTTGGCGTTCTACCTCAGTCGGCAAATTCAGAAAAAAGATTTCATCAAATCGTCCCTTGCGCAATAACTCGGCAGGCAGGATTTGTACATTATTTGCCGTGGCAACGATGAACACGGAACTGGTTTTTTCTTGCATCCAGGTAATCAGGGAGCCGAAAACCCGACGACTGGTGCCAGAATCGCCATCCGCACCACTGGTGAGATTGCCGAAGGCTTTGTCGATCTCGTCGATCCAGAGGACGCAGGGGCGATCGCCTCTGCCAGTTGGATCATTTGCCGCACCCGGCTCTCGCTCTCGCCCACAATTCCCCCAAATAGCCGCCCCGTATCCAGTCGCAGCAGAGGCAGCCGCCATTCGTGGGCGATCGTCTTTGCTGAGAGGGATTTACCAGTTCCCTGAATCCCCACCAGCAACACGCCTTTGGGATTGGGAACTCCATAGCGCCGTGCCTCTTCACTAAACACATCCTGGCGCATCCGCACCCACTGTTTGAGATTTTCCAATCCGCCAACGCTTTTCAGTGATTCTTGAGTGGTAAAAAACTCCAAAATTCCCGTTTGGCGAACCGCTTGCTTTTTTTCCTCCAATACTGCCGAAATATCGGTTTCATTCACCTGTTGCTTGGCGGCTAGCGCCTTTGCCAACACCCGTTGAACCCGCGCTCGGCTCAGCCCTTGACAGGCTTTGATCAATTGTTCCTTCGCCAATTCAGTCAAGTTGAGTTTGTCGGGGGCAACCAACTGGGTCAGCAACTGGTGAATTTCCCGGCTGTCCGGCAGGGGAAAGTCGATCACCATCACCTCCTCCGTCAATTCCATTGGCAACTCCAACGTGTGACTGGTGAGAATCAGGGTTTTGCGGCTGCGTTTCATCTCGCGCACCAAATTCTTGATCTCGCGCACGATCGGGGCATTGCGCTCCTGAGTTGGATGCTTGAGAATAAAGTGCAAATCTCGCAGCACAAACAGCGTTGCTTCCTCCGGCGATGTTTTACTAATTCGACTGAGGGCTTGCATCGCCGAGCCTTTATCAGAGCCATTGTCTTGCCACCCCCGCACAATGTCCCAATTTAACACCGCACGATGGGGCTGCGATCGCTCCGCCACCTGCTGCAACACCCGATCCACCGGTTCCTCCTCCACCGCCACAATATAGAGCAGCGGGTAGCGTGCCCGAATCATTAAATCTAATTGATCGACCAAGGCTTGATGGGGGGACATGGGAGGAAGGATGACGGATGACGGTGGAGACAAATCGTTAATCGCTAATCGCTACACAGTTTGCAACCTGCTGGCGATCGCCCCTTCAATATCCCTCACCAGCGCATCAATTCGATCGCGAGTCGTATCCCAGGAGCACATAAAGCGGGCACCACCGACGCCGATGAAGGTATAGAACTGCCAATGGTTCTGGCGCAGGGTTTGAATGACAAACTCTGGCATTTGCACAAAGACGCTGTTGACTTGGCGGGGGAACATCAGGCTGATGCCGTCGATCGCCATCAACCGTTCTTCCAAATAGGCAGCGCAAGCGTTGGCGTGGTGGGCGTTTCTTAGCCAAACGCCAGTTTCCAATAAGCCCAGGAAGGGCGCAGCGATGAAGCGCATTTTTGATGCCAGTTGCCCCGCCTGTTTGCAGCGATAGGCAAAGTCTTCTGCCAAGGTGCGATCGAAAAACACGATCGCTTCTCCCAATGCCATGCCGTTCTTTGTGCCACCAAAACACAGCACATCCACCCCGGTCTTCCAGGTGAGCTCCGCTGGGGTTTTGCCGATTGCCGCAACCGCATTGGCAAAGCGAGCACCGTCCATATGGATTTTGAGGGTGTATTGATCGGCGATCGCCCGGATTGCCGCCAATTCTTCTAAGGTGTAGAGCGTTCCCAATTCCGTCGGTTGGGTAAGGCTGATGGCTTTGGGTTTGGGGTAGTGGATGTCGGAGCGTTTGTTGACGATTGCCTCGATCGAGTCGGGTGTGAGCTTGCCCTGTTCGCCTTTGCCGAGCAGCAGTTTTGACCCATTAGAAGCAAATTCTGGCGCACCACACTCATCGGTTTCAATGTGGGCAATTTCGTGGCAAATAACGCTGTGGTAGGACTGGCACAACGAGGCGAGGGAGAGGGAATTGGCAGCCGTGCCGTTGAAGACGAAAAAGACTTCGCAATCAGTTTCAAAGAGTTCACGAAATTGGTCGGAGGCTTTTTGTGTCCATCGATCGTTCCCGTAGGCGAGAGCATCGCCGTGGTTGGCATTGAGGGTGTATTCCAGGACTTCAGGACAAATCCCGGAATAGTTGTCGCTGGCAAATTGTTCAAGCTGATCCATGCAATTTCTCTAACAGAACTAGGATGATCGTAAGTTCTACTAGCGTAACGAAAATTGGGAGAATGCTTGAAATTTGAAACTGCTTAGGATCATGGATTAAATAAAACCGAATATTTTTTGAGAGAAGCGCGGCGGAGCCGCGCTTCTCTCAA
>JAAUSV010000411.1 GCA_012032525.1 Leptolyngbyaceae cyanobacterium SL_7_1 | reverse complement strand
CTCGTTGTAGGATGGCGCCGGCAGTGCCCGATTGAGCATCCGCCACAAATCCCAACCGCCCCCACCAAGCGTCCCGCCCGGATCTGGAACAACTGCACACAGGCGTGGTGGTCGTCGGCAAGCAGGGCGATCGCATCCCGTGACACCGTATCGTCTGGTAGGGCAACCTTTTGATCGGCTCCAAGCGATTGCAACCCCCGAATCTGATCCCGCAGACGGGCAGCATATTCAAAGTTCAACTCTTCCGCCGCTTTTTCCATCTGAGCTTGGAGGATTTCTTCTAACTCTTGGGTGCGCCCCTGAAAAATCATCGCCACCTTTTGCATCAGCTTGTGATAGTCCTCTGGGGAAATCAACTGCTGACACACTCCCGGACACCGCCCCATGTCGTAGTTTAAACAAACCCGATCCTTAAACAAGGGTTGGGGACGTTGCCGCAAGGGAAAGATGCGCTTGACTAAATGCAGCGTCCGGCGCAGGGAACCGACATCGACGTAGGGTCCGTAGTAGCGATCTTTGCCTTTCCCAGATTGCGCCGCCGAGTGATAAAAATCCGAGGATAATTCTCGCTCCAGGTGATGCAGAGGTAGGGATATTTCTTGTCGTCCTTCAGCAGCACATTGAAGTGGGGCTGATGTTGCTTAATCAAATTGGCTTCCAATGCCAGTGCCTCCGCCTCCGAGTCCGTAACGATGAACTCGATATCGGCAATCTGCATCACCATCAGGGAAATTCGAGGCTCCCGATACTGGTCGGCGCGAAAGTAAGACCGCACCCGCGATCGCAAGCTTTTAGACTTACCAATGTAAAGAATATTGTCATTGACATCCCGCATTAGGTAGACCCCCGGCTCTTGAGGAATCTCCTTCAGCCGAGCTTCGAGGCGATCGGGGTCTTTAATCAGAGCAGATGATTTAGTGGATGGAGTCACAACAATCCAAAGCGCGGGTGGGTAAAGATGGGCGATCGGCTAGGAAGCGGCTGGGTCTTGTTCTATAGTGAGTTCAGAGTGTAGACGGCTGGCAGGCTTCTTCAAGCCTACCAATATTTTTAAGATAACGTGCTAGAGCGATTGTACTAGGTGGCGATCGCCGAAGGATAGAAGCGGGATGTTACGAAACAATACATACAGCCTAGGGGATCAACCCCTATGACTGCCATTCATGTGGTGGGCATCGGCTTAGACGGGGCGGTTGGGTTAACAGATACGGTTCGTCGAGTGGTGGAACAGGCGACAGTATTGGTGGGCAGCGATCGCCATCTCCGCTACTTCCCGCACCATCCAGCAGAACGGTTGGTTTTGGGAAACCTGCACCAGATTCTGCAAATCCTCCAACAACGGCTATCAACAGCCGTGCCTCCCACCATTGTGATTCTCGCGTCCGGCGATCCCTTGTTCTTTGGGTTAGGGCGGCTATTGCTGGCTGAGTTGCCTGCCGACCAACTCACCTTCCATCCCCATCTCAGTGCCGTTCAACTGGCATTTAGCCGGATCAAACTGCCGTGGCAGGATGCCACAGTGATTAGCGCCCACGGACGATCGCTCGATCGGTTGACCCAAGCGTTGCAACAGGGTGCAGAGACGATCGCCATCCTGACGGACACTACCAATACTCCCGGCGCGATCGCCCAATTACTGCTCTCCCTCGATCTGCCCACCGTCTACCACTGTTGGGTTTGTGAAAATTTGGGGGGAATTGAGGAGCAGGTGCGCGGCTTCTCGATGGAAACGTTGAGTCAGGAACGGTTTGAACCGCTGAATGTGGTGGTGCTCCATCGTTCTCATCGCATGACACCCCTGGATTTGCAAACTCTGCCAGCCTTGGGGTTGCCCGATCGCAGTTTTCTCAGCTTTAGCGATCGTCCTGGTTTGATCACCAAGCGGGAAATTCGGTTGCTGATTTTGGGAGAACTCTGCCTCCAACCAGCTCAAGTGATATGGGACATTGGGGCAGGAACCGGGTCAGTGTCGATCGAAATTGCCCGGTTGTTTCCCAGTTCCACAATCTACGCGGTCGAAAAAACCGCCGCAGGAATTGCCTTGATTGAGCAAAACTGTCAGCGGTTTGGTGTGTCAAATGTCAAGGCGATCGCTGGGACAGCACCCAAGGAATTGGTGGCGTTGCCCGCACCCGATCGAGTATTTATCGGCGGTAGTGGCGGACATTTAACCGAAATTCTGGAGATGTGCCGTACCCGCCTACAACCTTCAGGCGTCCTTGTCCTAGCACTTGCCACTCTAGAGAATCAACAGGAAGCATTGGCGTGGCGATCGCAGCAAACAACCCAGGGCGCAACTGGCAACAACAGGTGCTTCAGGTGCAGGTGTCGCGTTCGGTGGCGATCGCCTCCCTAACGCGACTGACTCCCCTCAATCCTGTCACCCTAATGCGGTTTACACCGACAGAGTCCGACGTTTCGACGCCAACTGGTAGGTTTCAATGATGTCTCCCATCACCCAGTCTTTGAAGTTGTCAATGCCAATTCCACATTCGTAACCCGCATTGACCTCTCTCGCATCTTCCTTCATCCGCTTCAGCGAATCCAGGTTGCCTTCGTAGACGGTCTCGTTACCGCGTAAAACGCGCACTTTGCAGTTGCGGATTGCCTTACCAGATAGCACATAGCAGCCTGCCACAGCGCCCCGTCCAACCGGGAAGACTGCCCGAACTTCCACCCGTCCTAATGGCTCTTCCACCATTTCTGGATCGAGTAGACCTTCCATTGCGCCTTGGACATCCTCTAGCAACTTGTAGATGATGTTGTAATCGCGCACATCCACTCCCGCCTCGTCCGCCGCCTGTCGAGCACCACTCGCGAAGGTGGTGTTAAAGCCAACGATCACCGCGTCGCTAGCAGCCGCCAGATCCACGTCGGTTTCGGTGATTTCACCAGGGTTGGCTAACAAAACACGCACCTGGACTTCTTTTTGAGGCAACTGTTGCAGGGCATTGAGAATCGCTTCCACCGAGCCTTGGACATCCGCCTTGAGGATCAAGTTGAGTTCCTTCAGCTCTCCTTCCTGCGCCTTGGCAGAAAGCGTGTTGAGGCTGACTCGACGAGATGCCATCGCCTGCTGGAGGCGAGACAACCGTTGTTGGTCAGCCCGGTTGCCGCGATCGAACGGGCTTCTTTTCGTCGGTGTAGACTTCAAACTCGTCCCCTGCGGCAGGAACGTCATTCAGACCCAACACCTCCACAGCAAAGGAAGGAGAGGCTTGATTAACTCGCTGTCCCCGATCGTCGATCATGGCTCGAACCTTACCAAAGACAGAACCTGCAACCAGCACATCCCCAACTCTCAACGTCCCGTTTTGAATCAATAGGGTTGCCACAGGACCGCGCGACTTATCCAAGTTCGCCTCGATCACCGTGCCTCTAGCGGCGCGATCGGGATTGGCATACAGGTCTTCCACCTCTGCCACCAGCAAAATCATTTCTAGGAGATCGTCTAGGTGGTCGCCCTTAATGGCACTGACTGGCACCATGATGGTGTCGCCGCCCCACTCCTCTGCAACCAATCCATGCTCCGTTAGCTCCTGCTTAACCCGATCGGGTTGAGCCTCTTCCTTATCAATCTTGTTGATGGCAACAACGATCGGCACTTCGGCAGCTTTGGCATGGCTAATTGCCTCAATGGTCTGGGGCTGTACCCCATCGTCCGCCGCCACCACCAGAATGGCAATGTCCGTCACCCTGGCTCCCCGTGCCCGCATAGCGGTAAAGGCTTCGTGACCAGGTGTGTCTATAAATACAATTTCACTGTTATTATATGTCAGTTGATAGGCTCCGATTTTCTGGGTAATTCCACCCGCTTCTTTCGCAGCCACCCGGGTATTTCTCAGTGTATCCAACAAAGTAGTTTCCCATGATCAACATGTCCCATTACCGTAACAACAGGTCCACGTGTGGTTTGTTCTACCTTGCTCTTGTTTACATCATTGAAGAACAACTCATCTTCATAGGAAACAATATCAACTTCAACTCCAAAGCTACTACAAATTTCCTTTATATCATCTACTTCCAGCATATGATTGGGGACATACTCTCTTTTAAGCATTCCCATTTTTTCTTCAATGTCTTTAAGCCTAAGATTTAATTTCTCAGCCAATTCTTTAATGTTTATATAATTGGATGTTTGAATTAATTCCGGAAGTACGATTTGCTTTACTTTCTTTTTTTCAACTTCTTGCGGGGCTGGAGTCTCCGGTAATTTTAATTTATCTTCGGATTCTCTAAAT
>JAAUSV010000410.1 GCA_012032525.1 Leptolyngbyaceae cyanobacterium SL_7_1 | reverse complement strand
ATGAGGAATCTAGAGTGCTCCATCGATCGGCGACCATCAGCAAACTCAAAATCCCGTTCCACCTCACTGGCAAACAGGTCATCTTCCACGTGGCGATCGCTAGAATAATCAAACTCTCGCTCTACCCGACTAGAGAATGGCTCATCGATCGAGCGGCGATCGCTGGAATATCCCAATTCCCGTTCTACCACCCTAGAAAACGAGTCATCGTTCGATCGCCGTTGCCTAGAATCGTTAAACCCTCGGTCTTCAATGCCAGCAAACGTCCGATCGGCAACGCTCGATTCCGAATCATAGATTGATTGAATCTCGTCTAGATCCAACGATTCTCTCTGGGCAAGCCGACGGAGGGAGGTCTCAGCCGAGCGACGATCGCCAGGATGAACAAATTCCCGTTCGACTACGGTGGGATCCTGATCACCCTCACCGGGTTCCGCCTCAAATATGGCTCGAATCTCGTCTAGATCGAGATCACGCTGCGCCAGTACGAGAGCCGAGTCCGGCGTGGAGTCAGGCACAGCCGCATCCTCTGTTACCGTTGCCCCTACAGAAGGATTGACTTCGGTCAAGGCATCCGCTGGAGTTTGCTCGAGTTCAAATTCGAGTGACTCTCCAAGACTGATATCAGGCAATTCGATCGTTGACAGTTCAGCCGATGATGCAGCAACCGCGATCTCCATTGGAGGAGTTGCTATAACCGTTTCCACCTTAGAGTCGATGGACTCCTCAGACTCATCGAGTACTTGACTCGACGGCTTCGGCTCCGTTGGACTAGATAAGGCAACCTGTTGAGCAAGGGAGTCAATTTCCGAGGTACTTGAATCAGTTAAATCGAAGTCCCCATCCGTTTTCGGTACTGTTTCTTGTTCCGCAATAGCAGCGATCGGGGGATTTTTTTCTCCTTCCCGGTCTTGCACAGGTGAATTGGAAGCAGTCAGGGGTTGAGAGTGGGTAGCTCCAACCGGATTAAGGGTGATAACGGCACCAATACCGACAGCAATCAGAGGAAAAGAACGTGGCATGTTGTGTCCGTAGTCCAAACTACAAGAACAGGAAAATGACCATAAGCAGAATACTGGCTTGTGAGTCACATGGCAAATGAGTTGCCACTAAAGTTATTGCAAGAATTTTGGGGATTTTCAGGCTAATTTGCCTGAGTTTACGAGATCTTTTTAAAATTCTGCATCATCCACTTAGGTGAACTACACCGTTTCGTGCAATTCCCTCAGTACCCTAACACGGGTTATAGGATGCCCAGTATTGCTAGAAAATTTAATCGGTATGAGAACATCAGTACGGGACAATCAGCTCAAATTGACTACCCGTTGCCACCCAATCATTCCAAATCCAGTACCTCAAACTCGGTTTGGGTATAGATTTGGTTGCGATCGATCGCCGAAACAACCTGCCCGACTGCTTTGGGCGAGAATAGACACTGGCACACCAGTTGTGCCACATCTGCCCGATGGATAGTGCCCGACACGGCTGGGTTAGTCGTCAGCACCCCTTGTCCCGTGGGTGCTTCTGACTTTAATCCACCCGGTCGAATAATCGTGTAGCTCAGCCCACTCTGAATCAGGTGTTGCTCAGCGCGTTCTTTCTCAGCAAGTACGTCTCCCAGGGTATTCAGGGCTTGGGGCGGCAGGGCAGCGGCACTGTCCCCACTGCCGATGGAGGAGACCAAAATAAAGCGTTCCACACCAGCCTTGACCGCCGCATCAATTAAATGCTTGTTGCCTAAATAATCCGCTCGTTGTCCATCTTGTGGCAACCCTCCGATGGTGCTGATCACTGCCCATACTGGCTCAGCCATGATCAGTTGCTCCACCACGTCTAGGTTGAGAGCATCCCCCAAGCCAACCCCAAGTCCCATTGCCTCTAACTCGACTTGGGCAATGCTCGATCGCACCATTGCCTTGACTAAAACAGGCTTGTTTACCAGGTATCGTGCGACCTCGCGTCCTACCCCCGACTAGCACCTGCCAAAAACACAAAACCTGAATTTGTCATTGAGTGAATGAATTGAGTATGAATTTTATCGGTGAAACCCATTAACTTGGCTCACGTTGTCCTTGACTAGCAGACTTGAGCTGCCGATAGGGATGGCGCAGAAAGGCGAGCAATTCTCGATTGACGGTCTGGGGAACTTCTTGCTGAATCCAATGCCCACAGTTGGGAATGAACTTTAGATTAAAGGGTGCATCGACAAAGGTCTCAATTCCTTCGGTGAGGCGCTGACTGAGGAAGGAATCTTCCTCGCCCCAGAGCACCAACGTGGGCGCACTCACCGGGGCAGGCGATCGCCCCAATGGCGCAACCACGCCTGGGGAGCGAGCAATTGGCCGATAATAGCTCAGCGCCGCTGTCAACACACCCGGTTTTTCCAGAGCTGCCTGATAGATTTCGGTATCTTTTGCTGTAAAAGCTCCTTTGCGAACGGCATGTTCCTGGAGCAAATTTTTAATCAACGTCCTCAAATTTTGCTGGATCACCCATTCTGGTAGCGTTGGCACTTGGAAGGCAACCACGTACCAGCTCCGTCGCAGTTGGTCAAAATTGCCTGCTAGCTCTTGCAGAAAGCGATACGGATGGGGGGCATTGAGAATCGCCAAGCGATTCAGCGATTGGGGAAAGCGGTGGGCAAAATGCCAGGCAATCACTCCGCCCCAATCGTGTCCAACCAGATGGGCACTCTTGTACCCCAAGCCCTGGATTAATCCTTGGATGTCCGCCGCAAGCGTGTCGAGATCATACCCACTGCTGGGTTTATCAGAGTCGTTGTAGCCGCGCAGATCGGGCACCACTACGCGAAAATGCTGCGCCAGCGCTGGAATTTGGTGTCGCCAGGAATACCAAAACTCAGGAAAACCGTGTAATAACACAACCAACTCTCCCTCACCCTGGGAGACACAGTGCAGACGAATTTGGTTGGTTGTAACGAAATGATGTTGCCATCCAGCAGCCAATGCAGTCATAGGTTGTGCGTCATGTTAGCGTATTGCGGTTTCCGCCAGCACAAGCCATTCTTTTAAAGCCGACTGACTGGCATAAATTCAACTATAAAACTTGCGGGATCAAATCGGTGGACGATCGCCCCAGCCAGGGGCATTAAAAATGATTGAGTATCCACTGCCGCAGTAGTTCGTTGACCTGAGCGGGCACTTCGTCATGGGGACAGTGTCCCGCTTGCAGATAGTGTTCTGTTAAAGCCGGATAGTGCTGACGAAATTTTGCGCCGCGATCGCTAGCATTAATCCATGGATCACCCACTCCCCACAGCATTAGCAAGGGGCACTTCATCCGACTGAGCAGTGCATCAACGGGATCCCCTTGGCGAGACTTAAAAACCGAGGCAAATACCGTTGCCGCCCCCGGATCACAAGAGGGACGGTAGATTTCCTCCACCAATTGATCGGTGATGGCGGTGTGGTCAAGATACACTTTTTCCAAGGTTTGGCGGATGACCGATCGCTGCCGCACGTATTGGAACAGCAACCAACTGGGTAGGGGTTGTAGCAGGATCGATCGCACCACCGTCTCGATCGTTTTTTGCAACGGATTGGGGTCGGGACTCGTGCTGGAAAACGGACCCGCTCCATTTAGCAACACAGCTCCCACCACCGATTCTGGGCGCTGAGCCGCAACAGACAATGCCACATAGCCCCCCAGGGAATTGCCGACGACTACAGTGGGCTGACCAATCATGGTTTGAATAAACTCATGGAGCTGGTCACACCACAGGTCACCTCCGTAATCCCAATCTGGCTTTGCCGAACGACCAAACCCCAATAGGTCGATCGCCCACACATGAAAATCCTGCTGTAATTCAGCAATGTTCTTGCGCCAGTGGTCGGTGGAGGCGCCAAACCCATGTACGAGCAGTAGAGGAGGACGATCGGAATGGCGATCGCCCGCTTGGACGTAATAGACAGACTGCCCGCGCCATTGCCAATTAGTGCCAGCTATTCCGCCGGATTGGGTCGAAGTTGCCTGGGACATAGTTACGAAAGATAAAGCTGTTATTACTCTAGCAGTTCTGATTTGGATGGTTTTCCTTGCTCAGGGGTTTGCCCAGCCTACGCCTGAAAATCTGATTATTGCCCCAGTCCCATTTCCAATGGATGCGCTAGACTGATCACTACGGCGCGTTGGTTTTGGCGTCGCACTATCGAGCTGAACTGTTCTCGAAGTGGGTGATTGCCCACTTTTTTTGCTTTTTGGCGTGTTTTTTCCTAGTCCGGCTGCCCAAGGTTCCCCTAGTCCACCCATC
>JAAUSV010000409.1 GCA_012032525.1 Leptolyngbyaceae cyanobacterium SL_7_1 | reverse complement strand
ATTGGGGCTCGGATGTCCTGCTAGCAGGGGATTGGCGACGATATTGTGTTGGGCGGAGATGCCGATGACTATCTCAACGGAGAAGCAGGCAATGACAGCCTCAACGGTGGGGTCGGCAACGACACGATCGAAGGATTCATCGGCAACGACACGATCGAAGGGGGAGATGGCAATGACACCCTTTCTGGAGGCGGAGATGACGATATGCTCAGCGGTGGAGATGGCGACGATATTTTAGATGGGGGCACGGGCAACAACACCCTGATCGGCGGAGCCGGAAACGACACCTATTTACTGCTCGATCGCTCCGGCAACAACACCTTGATTGAGGCAGCCGGAGGAGGGATTGACACGATTCAAATCAACCGCAGCCTTTCGTTAGCAGAAAATGAAATCGAGAATGTCATCATCCTGCCCGGTTCCCAAGAAGCCATTGTCACCGTGACGGGCAATAGCGTTGGCAATGTCATTGAAGATAAAGGTGGATATAACACTCACCTCATCGGTGGAGGTGGCAATGACATCTTGATCGCGGGTAACAGTACGGAGTTGCAAACCGCTCGCCTAGAAGGTGGGGGATGGCAACGACATTTTAATCGGTGGGCTGGGCAACGACATCCTTGTCGGTGGCACAGGACGAGACTTCTTTAGAACCAGCGATGGCAACGATGAAATCTACATGGATATCGGTCAAGATACCCTCGTATTTACCCCCGGCTCCGATGGCATTGACACAGTCTATGGATTTACCCTGGGTCAGGATGGAGACAGACTCTTGTTTGAACCAGGCAGTGTATCAACCGGAGCGGTTGATGTGATCGTCAAAGGACAAAATACAGAGTTTCGCCGAAGTGATGGCATCGAAGATAATGCTGGATTTGGCACAGGGGAAGTGTTCTTTACTTTAATGGGCGTCAGAGTGTTTAATGCAGGTTTCTTTGCATTCAATCATGACATCAGCAGTTCAGTCACACTCTTCTACGATTAAATCGTCAGATTGGCATCAACTCCTTTTTAAAGTAGCTATTAATGGATGGGAAAAACGAGTGTTTGGAAATTTTGCTTCAATGCAATTCACCAGATAGAACTCTGCACCCATCACGTTAACGATAATCAAGCAACCTAGATCAAGTAATAGTTGAAGGAAGTCCAGCTTCCTTCAACTATTACTTGATCTAGGTAATGTGCGCTCCTACGCAGGTAGTAGTTCAGCCGATAATTCACAGTTTCTTGAGAAGGAAATAACACAGAAACACCATAATTACACAGGAGTTGATTTAGGCTTAATAGCAATGGGTGGGTTTCTTCTAACAGTTCATTCTAGAGAACTGATTAGTAAAAAGTGATCAGTAAAAAGCACCCTCGTTAATTGCATCTCCACGGTCCTATTTCAACCAGCACTATTCAACACTCCACTCTCAACTTGCCATGGTTATTCACGCCTCTAACCAATCCCTGGCAACTCTCGGCGCTAGTGCGTGAGCGATCGACTAGGGCGCATTTCATTCCACGTTTGATCAAACCTACAACTATCTGCGTTCCTGTTCTGATGCTCAGCACTAAGTCTGGGCATCAGACAGTGGGTTTTAGGGATAGGAAATCAATCGACCTCTTGCTGACAGCAACACTTACCAGCGAGATCTCGCCTGACCCACTGTTTCACCAATCGCTCAATTGCTCAACCCTAATTCCTTCATCCCATCGCTTTTTAGGAGCTTTATATGCCCGATCCAATTCTCAACCTCTCCTCCCTCAATGGTGTCAACGGCTTTGTCATCAACGGGATTGATAAAGATGATTTCTCTGGCTTTGCCGTCAGCAATGCTGGAGATATCAACGGGGATGGCATTGATGATCTAATCATTGGAGCGTTTGAAGCAGACCCCAATGGCAAAAATAATGCGGGTGAAAGCTACGTTGTGTTGGGTAGGAATGGCATTGGCAATGGAGGGGTGATTGACCTAGCCTCCCTCAATGGCAGCAATGGATTTGTGATCAACGGCATTGATTCCAATGACAATGCGGGTTTTTCTGTCAGCAGTGCTGGCGACATCAACAAAGACGGCATTGACGATCTAGTAATTGGAGCACCTGGAGCCGATCCCAACAGCGTGATTAACGCGGGTGAAACCTATGTGGTGTTCGGTCGTGCGGGCATCGGTGGCAGTGGCAGCCTAAATTTAGCAGCCGCTATTGATGGTACGAATGGCTTTGTGATCAATGGGGTTGATAGCCTCGATCGCTCCGGCACAGCGGTTAGCCGTGCTGGAGATGTCAACGGAGATGGAGCCGACGATCTGATCATCGGGGCTCCAGAGGCAGATCCAAATGCAATTAGTGTGGCGGGTAAAAGTTATGTTGTGTTTGGTGGTGTTGGCGTTGGGGCGCAGGGTAGCCTCAGCTTGTCCACTCTCAATGGCTCGAATGGGTTCCTGATCAATGGCATTGATACTGCCGATCGCTCTGGCACCTCAGTCAGCAGTGCGGGGGATATCAATGGCGATGGAATTGATGATCTGATCATTGGGGCAGTTGGAGGCGACCCGGCTGGCAAGAATGGGGCGGGCGAGAGCTATGTCGTGTTTGGCAGCACTGGCTTGGGCTTGGGTGGAATCCTCAATCTATCTACCCTCAACGGCTCCAATGGGTTCGTCATCAACGGAGTCGAGGACGATGACGCCTCTGGTATCTCCGTCAGCAACGCAGGCGATGTCAATGGCGACGGGTTTGACGACCTAATTATCGGGGCATTTGAGGCAGATGCAAACGGCAACAGCGAAGCAGGCAGAGCCTTTGTTGTCTTTGGCAGTGCCACTGTGGGTGTGGGCGGAAGATTGAATCTGGCAAGCCTGGATGGCAGTAATGGCTTTGCCATTAACGGCATTGATAAAGAAGACTTGGCAGGATTTGCTGTCAGTGGACTGGGGGATGTGAATGGCGATCGCTTTAGTGACCTGATCGTCGGAGCCTACGAAGCAGACCCCAACGGGGTGGATGCCGCAGGCGAGAGCTATGTCATCTTTGGTGGCATGACCGTGGGGAGCGGCGGTAAGCTCGATCTGGCGTCCCTCAATGGGAATAACGGCTTTGTGATCAATGGCATTGACCTCGCCAGCTTTTCAGGTTTCTCCGTTAGTGCAGCAGGCGATGTTAACAACGATGGCGGCGGCGATATCATCATTGGCGCCTACGGCGCAGCCCCAAATACGCTTCGGGCAGCGGGCAAAAGCTTTGTGATCTTTGGCACGCCTCCCCTCCCCTCCCCTCCTGATGCGGTGGACGACAGCACCACTGCCTTTCAGACCGTGCCATTGACAATCCCGGTTTCCCTGCTGCTAGTCAACGACACCGATCTCAATCCGGGTACGATTCTCAGCGTCACTGCCGTCAGCAGCGCCGTCAACGGCACTGTGGTGCTAAATGATAATGGTACTCCCAGCGTGGCAGCGGACGATTTTGTTGTCTTCACACCCACCGCAGGATTTAGCGGCAATGCTAGCTTTGTCTACACCCTGAGCGATGGGGGGTTGACGGATACAGCGACCCTGGCGATCGCCGTTGGCAAAACCCGCAGTGGCAATGCCAGAAACAATGTCATGCGGGGCACCCCCGGCAACGACAGTTTCAATGGACGGGCTGGTAAAGACGTATTGCTGGGCGGGGCAGGCAACGATCGCCTCAACGGTGCACAAGGCGACGATCGAATTGATGGCGGAGCCGGAGATGATTGGCTAGTGGGTGGTGCCGGGGTAGATACTCTATTCGGTGGAATGGGCAACGATACGGTCGCAGGGGGAGCTGGCAACGATCGCCTCCGGGGTGGAGCCGACAACGATATCCTCAGCGGCGGCAATAATGACGACCAATTGTCTGGCGACGCGGGGGTTGATGTGCTCAAGGGAGATCGGGGGAACGATCGGCTATTTGGCGGCATTGGCAACGATACCCTCACAGGCGGCGCGGGCAATGATCTGTTTGTCTTGGCAAGGGGAGCAGGCGTGGATCTGATCACCGATTTTAAGAATGGCAGCGATCGCCTGGGACTATCCCGCCGATTGTCCTTTAACCAACTGACAATCACTCAAGGCACCGGGGGCAACGCCAATCAAACCTTGATTGGTCTTAGAGGGAGTGGTGAAATCTTGGCGATTCTCGATCGAGTCCGAGCCAACACCATTACCAAGGTTGATTTTGTGACAGCATAATGTTCGTTGAGACGCGGCATGCCGCGTCCCAACGGCGATGAACGGACAGACCTCAGAAGCAGACCT
>JAAUSV010000408.1 GCA_012032525.1 Leptolyngbyaceae cyanobacterium SL_7_1 | reverse complement strand
CTGGGATTCATGTGCTTTCCTGGCTCACCCCGCTATGCAGCGGTAACTCAAATTCAAGCGATTGTCGAAGCCTTGCCCGATCGAGAGGCGATCGATCGGGTGGGTGTGTTTGTTGATGCCCCCCTGGATGAGATTGTAGAGGTGGTAGCGATCGCCGATCTCAACGCGGTGCAGTTGCACGGCACTGAGTCGGTGGAGTTTTGCCAGCAATTACGCGATCGATTGCCTGGAGTTGAATTGATCAAAGCCTTTCGGGTGCGCTCAATGGAAACGTTGAACCAGGTAAACGGTTACGCCGCAGCGGTTGATACCTTTTTGCTCGACGCCTACCACCCCCAACAGTGGGGAGGCACAGGGCAAACGCTAGACTGGTCGCTTTTAGAACCGTTTCGTCCCGATCGCCCGTGGTTGTTGGCGGGTGGGATTCACCCCCACAATGTCTTGCAAGCACTCAACCAAGCTCACCCCGATGGCATCGATCTTTCTAGTGGGGTGGAACGCACTCCCGGTGATAAGGACTTGGAGAAGGTGGCGCAGTTGTTTGAGCAGTTAGTGGGTTGGTGATTAGCGATTAACGCGGTGTACATATTGATGGCTGAAATGCCCATTCTCTTGTGGGATGGACATCTTGCCACCCAATCTGGGCGGGCAAGATGTCCATCCCACAAGGCATTAGATGAATGCGCACACCGCGTGATTAGCGATTCGCAATTAGCGGAGAAGGCGACGATCGCAGCTCATCCACGACTGCAAGCAGGCGATCGACTCTGGCATTTGGTTCCAAGAAGGAAAACGAATGGCGAAATTGAATCCGTCCGGTCGTATCGAGGACAAATTGGGCGGGCAGCGGTGCACCGAGCGCCTGCCCGGTTTTGTAGGTGCGAAAGACTCGACAACCAGGATCGATTAGCAACGGCATTTGCAATCCCAGGTCACGAATTACAACTTCGCTCTGGCGCTGATCGGTGCTGGTGATCATCAACACCTCCGCGCCCCGTTGTTGGAATGCGTCGTAGGCTTCGTTCAATGCTTTGATATGGGGATAGCAGAGCGGACAGTACTGCTTTTCGGTGAAGATGCGGGTGAAGGCTAATACCACTGGACGAGGCATCATGCCGTCTTCCTGCCGATTGCCTGTATAGTCCCGTAGCTTAACTGGCTGCTTCGTCGCCGCATTCACCAACTGAAAGGGTGGGGCAAAGGAGCCGATCGCAAACTCATTCATGGCGGGAATCGGCAGGAAGTTCTTAAAGAACCGCTGATTAATTAACCCTCTAAAATCAGTAGATGTCAGTATCGCCATAACAAACCCAGGTAAAAATCCTCAACCACTAATTGTGCGATGTGCCTATAAAAGGCTGAAATGCCCATTGTCTTGTGGGATGGCATCTTGCCCGTCCAGACTAGGCGAGCAAGATGCCCACCCCACAAGGAGTTGGGGGAATGAGCACACCGCATGAATTGCTAACCGCTAACCGCTAACCGCTAACCGCTTTCCCCTATTATGCGAGTCATTATCCAACGAGTCACGGCTTCTCAGGTTACAGTTGCAGACGCAATTGTCGGTCGCATTGGGCGGGGGTTGAACCTTTTGGTGGGCATTGCCAGCACAGACACGACAGCAGAACTAGAATGGATGGCACGTAAATGTTTGGAATTACGCTTATTTCCTGAGGGGGAAGATGGACGATTCGATCGCTCGGTGCAGGAGATCCAAGGGGAATTGCTGGTGATTAGCCAATTCACCCTCTACGGCGATTGTCGCAAGGGACGCCGTCCTTCCTTTGATCAAGCTGCCCCACCCGATCGGGCTGAAATGCTCTATCTCCAATTCGTCGATCTGCTGCGCCAGAGTGGGTTGCGAGTGGAAACGGGTCAGTTTGGGGCGGCGATGCAAGTGGCGATCGCCAACGATGGACCAGTCACCATTGTCTTAGAACGCGAAGCAGCATAGGTCTGCGTTAGAAAACTCAATTCGTGAAAAACCCGCTACACTAAGGGTTCTGCATTGCTCCGTTCGAGGTTTGTTACAAGATTCACGTTTATTGAGGCAGTTCATAAGAAGTTCTAATTCTCCTAGGGGACAACGTGTTGACGACTTATTGTTACATTAGATAGTGTAAAGAAACATTTCAACTAAGCATCCCTTAGTTCCTTTTTATGCCTCAAATGAGCGATTTTGATTTGGCTGCCTGTCCATCCCCCTTGACAATTGCAGAACCACAAGCAATGTCAGGGTTGACCATCTTCTGTGATTTTGATGGTCCGTTGGTGGATGTGTCCGATCGCTACTACACCACTTATCAACTAGCCCTGACCGATGTGCAGGAGTGGTACGAGGCAAAGGGAGAACCCTTACCGCTGCATTGTTTAACCAAAGAGCAGTTTTGGCGAATGAAGCGCGATCGCCTACCTGACATAGAAATTGCCCTGCGATCGGGCTTACGAAATCAGCAAATCGAACAATTTCTTCAGCGAGTCCAACAAATCGTCAACCAACCGACCCTGTTGCACCAAGACACCGTGCAACCCGGTGTGCGCTGGGCACTGACGACCTTTCGTAATTTGGGAGCACAACTCGTTCTGGTAACCTTGCGTCAACAAGTGCAGGTGTTGCAAGTGTTGCAAGATCATGGCTTGTTACATCTGTTTGACGCCGTTTGTGGGGTGTCGGCGATCGAGGTTGCCTACCTCAACCCAGTCGATCACAAAGTTCAACTGCTAGCAGAAGCCCTTGCCCAAGAACCCTTCTGCCGATGTTCCCGGGAGCACGCCTGGATGATTGGCGACACAGAGGCAGATATTTTAGCTGGGCAAGCAGCCGGAATCTCAACCATTGCATTAACCTGCGGCATTCGTAGCTCTAGTTACTTGAGACGGTTCGACCCCAGCCACCTGCACAATGATTTGCGCTCAGCCGCCCACGAATTATCGAGCCGCTACAAACACACCTCGTCCTTACAGGCTTCCTCTTTGATCGGGGCAAACGTGATGGTGTAGGTCGCCGTTGGTAAGCGGCGTTGCAGCATTCGGATGTGGTTTTCTGCTTCGTTCCAACTACGGAATCGCCCTAGAGCAGCGGATTGCTCCGGAGTGGTACAGACAACAAGCCAGGGATGTAACTGGTTTTGATAGCTCATGGTTTGGAATAGAAGTGTGGGGATTAACGAGAAGTGGGTCGATCGTTACACTAGGTAGTATGGGAAATTACCGGAATCACCCTCCAAGTTGTTCACACTTGTGAAACGGAAATCCGCTTAGTTTCACTGGAAGAATAAGAATTTGGGCGAAAAATCAGGGGGAGTCATGCCAACCGATGTGGTTCAAGTGTTGCGGGAAGATTACGGCAGATTTCCTCGCGATCAAACCTACAGCCTCTACGCTGAGGATGTCTATTTCAAAGACCCGATGAACGAGTTTCGGGGGCGCGATCGCTACCGCACCATGATCGGCATGATCAATACCCTTTTCCTCAACTGTGAGATGGCACTGCACGACATTCAACGTCACAACAATCAAATCCGCACTGACTGGACACTAAGCTGGAATACCCCCCTCCCCTGGCAACCCCGAATTCACATTCCTGGCTGGAGCGAGTTAACCCTCAACGAAGCCGACCTGATCATTTCCCACATCGATTACTGGCACTGCTCCCGCTTAGACGTGCTCAAACAACACGTGCCCTTCATCCACCCTGCTAGTCGCTAACCACTAACCGCTCCACTCGCTATAGTGAAAACTGTCCATTCCCCCTCCCCCTATGACCGCGCCCATTCGATCGCTGCCTGAGGACGTTGTCCACTTGATTGCTGCTGGAGAAGTGGTGGATTCCCTGGCGGCGGTGGTACGGGAATTAACGGAAAATGCTCTAGATGCGGGTGCAACCCGAATTGCCATCTCGGTTTGGGCTAACCAGTGGAAAGTACGTGTGGCAGACAATGGCACGGGCATGACGCTGGTAAACCTTCAGCAGGCGGCGACCGCCCACAGCACCAATAAAATTTTTCAGCGCGACGATCTCTGGCAAATTCACAGCCTGGGGTTTCGTGGGGAAGCATTACACAGCCTGGCACAATTGGCGGATCTGGAGATTTGTAGCCGTTGGGCAGAGTCCCTGGAGGGCTGGTGGGTGCAGTACGACCATCAGGGCAATCCCATGGCGACGGAAGTGGCGGCGATCGCCCCCGGCACTGTCGTCACTGTATCGACCTGTTCAACTCCTGGTTGCCCGGCGAGAGGGGTTGCCCCGTCGCCCGCTCAGCAGCTCCGAGCGCGTG
>JAAUSV010000407.1 GCA_012032525.1 Leptolyngbyaceae cyanobacterium SL_7_1 | reverse complement strand
CCTTCAAATGCTATGCTAAGGTAAAAATTCATCGGTAGTGGTATTCAAGTAATGATTTTTGTGGGGGCGGGCGCAGCCGCCCACAAAATCATTACAGGTTATGGGACTACCAAATTATCAAACGGATGATAGAGGTATCAAGCCGTGCAACGACGAGGTTGAACGCCTACTAAGCCATCCCTATGGATTCAACACTTGAAATTACCTTGCTGATGGTGATTACCGTCGTTGCAGGCATTAGCGCTCAAGTGCTGGCAGACTACCTCAAGGTTCCCAGCATTGTGTTTTTGCTCCTATTTGGGATGGTGCTGGGTTCAGATGGGCTGGGAGTGCTTCACCCCCAGCTTTTAGGCTCAGGGTTAGAAGTAATCGTTGCCCTCTGTGTTGCCCTGATTTTATTTGAAGGTGGGCTAAATCTAGAATTGCGCGATCTGGGGCGGGTCTCTGGCAGTCTGCGCAACATGGTGACGTTTGGCACGTTGATTACCTTTATTGCCGGGGGGATGGCGGCGCATTGGTTGGGCGAGTTCCCCTGGACGATCGCCTTTCTCTACGCGTCGTTGGTGGTGGTGACGGGTCCCACCGTGATCAACCCGTTGCTCAAACAGGTAAAGGTCGATCGGCAGGTATCGGCTCTCCTAGAAGGCGAAGGGGTATTGATTGACCCCGTGGGAGCGATCTTGGCGGTGGTGGTGCTGGATGTGATTCTCAATGGCGATGCCGATGTTGCTTTGGCAATCAGCGGCTTGGGGCTGCGATTGGGCATTGGGGTGGCGATCGGGGCAGCAGGTGGTTGGCTCATGGGGGTGCTGCTGAAGCAAACCAAATTTCTCTCTGATGAATTAAAAAATTTGGTGGTGTTGGCGGGGCTGTGGGGGCTGTTTGGCATCGCCCAGGTGATCCGCAGCGAATCGGGATTGATGGCAACTGTGGTGGCGGGGATAGTGCTGCGGGGGTCGTCGATTCCCGATGAACGGTTGCTGCGGCGCTTTAAGGGGCAACTGACGATTTTGGCGGTGTCAGTGCTGTTTATTTTGCTGTCGGCAGATTTGTCGATCGCCAGTGTGTTTGCCCTGGGTCGGGGTGCGGTATTTACCGTGGCGATTTTGATGTTTGTGGTGCGTCCGTTTAATGTCTGGGTTTGTACGTGGAACAGCGATTTAAATTGGCGGCAAAAGCTGTTTGTCTGTTGGATCGCCCCTCGCGGAATTGTTTCTGCGTCGGTGGCATCGCTGTTTGCTATTCTTTTAACCGAGCGGGGCATCAGTGGGGGCGATGCGATTAAAGCGCTGGTGTTTCTGACGATTATCTCGACGGTATTTTTGCAAGGGCTGTCGGCGGGTTGGGTGGCGCGGTTGTTGAAAATTACCTCCACCGAGGCGATCGGCGTGGTAATTGTGGGCTGCAATCCCCTCAGCCGTTTGATTGCCCAGTTATTTCAATCCCGCCAGGAACCCGCCGTTTTGATCGACACCAACGGGGATGCCTGTCAATTAGCCGAAACCGAAGGCTTGAAAGTTTTTACTAGCAGCGCGTTGGATACGGATGTGTTGGAAATGGCGGGGTTGGCAACGGCGGGGACGTTTCTAGCAATGACCAACAATGGCGAGGTGAATTTGGTGCTGGCACAACGGGCGATCGAAGAGTTCCAACCGCCCCGCGTCCTCGCCATCTTTCCCACAGAGCTGCAATCAACCTCCGTCACCAATCCCAAAATCCACCAGGCATTCATGCCCCACGCCTCCTTGAAAACCTGGAGTCGCTATTTGAGCGATAACACGGTCAAGTTGGGGGAGACGACCGTAACGGACAATCCCGACCAACTGACCCACTTAAAATCCCTGGCAACCGCAGAAACCTTGTTGCCGTTGTTGTGCGATCGCCAAGGACGCCTACTGATTGCCCAGGGATGGGAAGATTGGCAACCGGGCGATCGTCTGATCTACCTGTTCAACGCTCCCCGCTCCAGTATGCTCAGACGATTGACGGGAGTGGGCAATGCGGTGGGACCAAAACCAGAGACGATCGCCGAGGTTGAGGATATTCCCCAAGTTCCGCTGCTTGAGCCGATCGCCCAAGCCGCACTAGAACTAACCCCAGAAACAGTGAAAGCAGACCTCAGCTAATTTGCTTACCATAGACAATTACTAAAATTTGTAACGGATCATACCGTTGACTCATCCGATTAGGTGAAGTACCCCCCGCAAATGCCAACTACAGTAGGAAGGTGATGGAGTATGCCCTCCGAAAGAGGCATCTACAAGCTAGGAGGTAAATTCCATGAGAACCTATCAACAAAAGTTTCGCCATGAACAGTTAGAACTGATCAACCCCCAGATCCCAAGAAATCCGTCAACTCCGTCCCCTGCACCATCCATCGCCGCTTTGATCAAAGGAGCATGGCAAGCGATCGTCAACTATTTGGTAGTTGGCTCAGAGGTACAAGTACGGAAGATGAGCGATTCCTATGGTGAAACTTGGTGGTACATCTACGATCCGAAAACCAGAACCTCAGCGAATCTAATTTCAGAAGATGACGTTCGCGTTTGGATTGAAGAGAGCTACTACCGCCAACCCGATCGACTCGAACAGCTAACCTGGTAATGGCTTTCCCAACACATCCTCAGCGGCGCTGGGGATGTGTTGTAGTAATGGGTTTAGCTTTTAAGGAATGGGAATTAAATAAGATCGGCTTTTGTAGGATGGGTTAGCCGTAGCGCACCGATCCCCCCAACCACATTTTGCTATGTAGCAGTTTTTTACAATCTGTTACGATTTTGATAGGAGGCATTTGAAGCCTTCTCATGCTGTCATCCACTTCACTTTTGGCAAATTAAATTGAGCGTTTTTACCAATCTCAGTACCCAGTGCCGCCGCAACCTGTCCATTCTCTTCATTGCAGGACTGTTGTTTTGGTCGTCTCTAGCATCCACCTTGCCCACATTGCCACTCTACATTGGTGAAATTGGGGGCAACAGTCAGCAGATTGGGATTGTCATGGGAGCCTTTGCGATCGGCTTGTTGTCCTGTCGGTCTTGGTTGGCTCGTTTAGCCGATAGTCGAGGACGCAAACTGGTATTGCTGATTGGCATGTCGGCGGTTGCCTTTGCTCCGTTGGGGTATTTGGTGACCGCATCGATGCCAATGTTGATTGGGGTGCGGGCGTTTCATGGAATTAGTATTGCCGCCTTTGCGCTGGCGTATAGTGCGCTGGTGATTGATCTATCCCCAGTCGATCAACGGGGAGAGTTGATTGGGTACATGAGTTTGGTGAATCCGCTTGGCTTGGCGATCGGTCCTGCGTTGGGGGGCTTTTTGCATGAATGGGCGGGGTATACACCTGCATTTTCGATCGCGGCGGTAATGGGGATGCTAGGATTGGTCTTTACGTCCCAAGTACAAGAGCCGCGCCGACCCAATTCGCCTGAGAGTTCCAAGGTGACTCGGCAGAATTATTGGTTGATGCTATTTAGTCCCCGCATCCGAACGCCCGCGCTGGTGTTGTTTTTAATTGGCATGGCGTTTGGGACGTTGTCCACCTTTGTACCGCTGTTGTTTAAAGAGTCCAACATCACATTGAATGTGGGGTTGTTCTACACGGCGGCGGCGATCGCCAGTTTCATGACTCGTTTGGTGGCGGGGCGTGCCTCCGATCGCTTTGGGCGGGGTCCGTTTATCTCGATCAGTTTGCTGCTCTATGCCGTGGCGATGGTCATCCTTTGGCAAGCAGCCACGCCCAATGCCTTTTTGTTAGCAGGATTTTTGGAGGGAGCCGGAGCCGGAGTGTTGATTCCGATGATGGCGGCGTTGATGGCAGATCGCTCCAACCCTGATGAACGGGGACGCACCTTTAGCCTGTGCATGGTGGGGTTTGATATTGGCATTGCTTTGGCGGGTCCCTTACTGGGGACGATCGCCACGCAAACGGGCTATCGCTACATTTTTGGAGTCTCGGCGGGGTTAGCCTTTTTGGGACTGCTGGTATTCCTGACGCTTTCCAGCAAGAACTTGCCCTACTCGTTTCGCTTTGCGATCGGGCGCGGTCGAGATGTCTATGCTGTCAAACAAATTAGCCCAGTTCCGGAGAACTGAGCTAATTTGCAATGGGTATGTTACTTACAATTAGGACGGGCTAGGAGGGATTCGAACCCCCGACACCGTGGTCCGTAGCCACGTGCTCTAGTCCACTGAGCTACAAGCCCTCGTCAGTAAACAACTCTAGCATAGCTGTTTGCAGACTGGCAAAATTTTTTGCGGCTAAATCTGAATCTTAGTAGATCTGTTCAGGTCTGTAGCCGATCTAGCCTGTGCTTCAATTCTGATAGGCTGAAGTCGAGTG
>JAAUSV010000406.1 GCA_012032525.1 Leptolyngbyaceae cyanobacterium SL_7_1 | reverse complement strand
AAGTGGGGATTTGGTGGTTTGTGATGCTGCCCTCGGTGCGTCCAGCGTTAGTAACACTGGCAATTTTTGTATTTATTGGCTCGTGGAGCGATTTCCTGTGGCCCCTGATTGTGCTCGATCGCCCAGAATACTACACCTTGCCCCTTGGAGTGGCTAAGCTGGCGGGAACGTTTTCGCTGGATTGGCGGTTGATTGCGGCGGGTTCAGTGATTTCGATCGCGCCCATTCTGGCATTCTTTGCCTTAATGCAGGATTATATTGTTCCTACAGAAACCAGCAGTGGAGTCAAAGGCTAGGGATTGGGATCAATTAATGGGCTGAATGCCGTGGGCGATAAACTGAGTTACCCACAGTTCCAGATCGGAATCAGGGAGGGTTTGTTGGAGTTGCGATCGCATTGCGTTTGCCTGTTCCAAGGTCTCGACGAGGGCAAACACCGTTGGACCTGAGCCAGACATCATTGTGCCCAAGGGCTGGAGCGCTTGCATCGCTTGCCGTAAATGCTCAACTTGGGAATGGGCAGGGAGGACAACCTTTTCTAAATCGTTGTGCAACAGGGTGCCGACTTGGGTGCGATGGCGCTGATTAACGGCTGATACCAGGGAGCCAGAGTGAACATCGGGGCGCTTTCCGGCTTGGCGATCGGCGTCTGAGAAGTAGGTGTGTTGAAACTGTTTTCGGTAGGTTTGATACGCCCAAGCGGTGGAGACGGAGAGACTACGATATTTTCCTAAGAGGACGTAGAGGGGTTCGATCGTGGGTAGAGGGGCTAACTTTTCGCCGCGCCCAGTGGCGATCGCCGTGCCTCCACTGACGCAGAAGGGGACATCAGACCCCAATCGCTCTGCCAACTCCTGCAACTCCACCTGGGTCAACCCCAAATTCCACATCAAATCTAAGCCGACTAACACGGCTGCCGCATCGGTCGAGCCACCCGCCAACCCTGCACCCACCGGAATCCGTTTGTCGATGACGATATCCACTCCTCCCAAGGTGTTGTAGGCATCGGCAAACTCAGTTGCCATCAAGATCGCCGCCCGGTATGCCAGGTTACTTTGGTCGGTCGGCACCTCCGCATGGGTACAGTGGACCCGAAATTCGGTTGTCCCGTTGGCTCGCAGATGCACCTGATCCGCTAGCTCAATACTTTGCAGGATCATGGACAACTCATGGTAGCCGTCTGCGCGATCGCCCAAGATTTGCAGATACAAATTGATCTTGGCAGGTGCTAGGAGGGAGTAGGAATGCATGGTTGGGAAGATCAGCGGTAGACAATAGCCTGTTTACATTAGCCTGTTACATTTTAGACGGTTATCATCCCCATCCTTCCTGGATTGAGCAATCCACGAAATAATAAACAAGTGGTGTAGACAAAGGTATATGAGTCGTCCTACGGTGATTTTTTTGGATGCGGTTGGCACACTGTTTGGGGTACAGGGGAGTGTGGGGCAAATCTACAGCACGTTGGCAGGTGAGTTTGGCGTAGATGCCCATCCCAACGTCTTGGATAGAACCTTTGTTCAGAGCTTTATGGACGCCCCACCGATGGCATTTCCGGGGGTGAATCCGATCGACATTCCCAAGCAGGAGTTTGATTGGTGGCAATCGATCGCGGTGCAAACCTTTGCAGCGGCGGGGGGTGCTCGATCAGTTCTCCGACTTTTCTGAATTTTTCAGTGCCCTCTACGTCCACTTTGCCACGGCAGAACCGTGGTTTGTCTATGCAGATGTGCGATCGACAATAGAACACTGGCTAGGCGAAGGGATTCAACTGGGCGTAGTGTCCAATTTTGACTCGCGCCTCTATGCGGTGCTAGAAGCGCTGGGACTATCGGACTACTTCACCTCGGTGACAATTTCCACCGAAGTTGGAGCGGCTAAACCCCATCCACAGATTTTTCTTACCGCGCTGGAGAAACACCAGTGTACGCCTGAAGCGGCATGGCACATCGGGGACAGCTACACCGCTGACTACGAAGGAGCAACGGCGTTGGGGATGCGGGGAATTTGGCTCGATCGGGCACGGCGAGGGCGATAGAAGCAATTGACGATAGAAGCAATTAGCGATTAGCAATTAGCGATTAGCTGAGAGAATGGGCTTCTGATTCTTGCTCAGTCAGCTTAGGAGGTAGGGGGGTTGATTGAACGGTAGGGGTGGGTAAATGGCGAATCTCCCACACTTTCAGCAGAATTAGGTATTCATAAAAAGCCTGTAATACACACCAGGTAAATCCGGCGCGTCCATCCAAAATTCCACCCAGCCCAAAGTACATATACAGGAATCGAATCAGGGGGCGAAAGGGAAGCCGCAACGATAGATCCTTCAGCGCTCGTCGTCGTTCCACTTCTGATCGCCCGCCCAACAAACTGCCCCAGTCGATCGCCCCCCCTTGCAGTTGCTTGACTGTCTCGTAGGCTTCGTCGGTGGAATAGCGATTGTGCTTCTCAATCCAGCGGCTCATGCCCTTGCTACAGGTGTAGTGGGGATAGGTTTCTTTGAGGAAACTGGTGGCTCCATCGCACACCTCCCGCTCGGTGTGCCCATAGTCGGTAAACCACACCTTGCCATGCCTCAGCAACCGGAGCTGGTAGCGGGATATTGGGTGCTGCGCCGAATCCATTGCCCCAGAAACATCACCCGCTCCGCCACATAGTAGCCCACGTAGCGATCGCCCTGAATCGCTTGCAGACACTCTTGAAACAGCGCCGGGGTCATGCGTTCATCGGCTTCGAGGATGTAAACCCAATCGTGCTTGGGGGGAATGGATTCTAGCATCCATGTTCGTTGTTGTCCGTGGCTCTCGAAGGCGTGTTGGACAACTCGAACTGGATACTGCTGGGCAATGTCGATGGTGCGATCGGTACTCAGAGAATCTACAACCACCACGTCATCAGACAGCAACGCTGACTGAATGCAATCGGCAATATCGATCTCTTCGTTGTGGGTGAGGATATAGATTGAGAACATAACCTGTGGGAAAACCAGGCAAAGAATTCGGTAATTGGTTGAGCGATCTAGGTCTAATCCAGGTTGCGTAGCCCTGTCCAGCCGATAATCAAATAGCCGATCGCCAGCAGCAGACTCCCCAAGCCAATTCGCACCCCAGATTTGATCGCTTCGGTGCGGGTGCTTGCTAACAAATCTTGGCGACGCACTCCGATTTGGGTTTGAATTTGGGTGCGTAATTCCTCAGTGCGCTGCTCGACGAATTGATTCAGGGCGTCTGGGTTATCCCGGTATTGTTGCAACTGGGCTGCCTGTTCCTGAGTCACCTGCCCGCTTTGCAGGGCTTGATCCAAAAGTTCCTCGTTTTGCAACAGCACATCGATTTGCTGGCGCTGTTGCCCAACTTCCTGGCTCAGGCGACCTTCCAATTGGCTCTCGGTTTGGGAAGCTTCCTGGTCGATTCGGGTGACTGCCTCTTGTCGAGCTAGACGTACATTATTCAAGTGCAGGGGAATAGCCATCAGGTAAAACAAACCCAACAAGCTAGCCAGCAATACGGTCCAAAACTTGAGGTCAAGCCATAGTTTACGTTTGACTGCCGTTCCGATCAAACTATCCACCCAAAATCCGGTCAATATCAGGGCTAACCCAACCAAGGGAACAATGCCGCGATCGACAATTTGGGTAATAAAGTTGAGTTGCCACTGCTGATTTAACGGCTGGTAGGGAATCGGCAGGATGAACATATCAAGCAGGGCAGCCAGGGTGACTACAACTCCGGCAACTTTAAGCGCCAGCGAGGTCACGGGGGCGATTTGGCGACTGGTGGGTGCTCTAGAACTCATGGGATGCGATTGTCCAGTTTATATAAGGTTTAATCAAAATCGGGCGCAGAGATTCCGTACTTATCAAAGATGAATCCACGGTCAATTAAACATCATTTAGACGGGGCACAGACGAATTCAACCGAAAGTTTTTGGTCGCTTTTCCTACCTGCCACGCCAATATGCTGTAGTTTGCCCGCAACCCTTGGAAAATAATGCAACACGAGGCGGTATATTGATGGGGAAATTGGCTAGTTGGATGGGGATGCAATGAATCGAACCGTTGAAGTATTGCCAACAGTAGACGCCATCGTACAGCGAGCCTTGGAAATCGGGTTGAATAGCTGCCAACAGGCGATCGCTGAACGCGACCAGTTTACCATTGCCCTTGCCGGAGGCAGCACCCCAAAACCGTTGTATGAGGCGATCGCCAGCCAATCCCTACCGTGGGAAAAGCTCCACGTATTTTGGGGAGATGAGCGCTATGTCCCCGCTGACCACCCAGATAGCAATCAGGGCATGCTCGGCGGGCATGGCTCGATCGGGTGCAATTCCGGCGACCAACATTTACCCGGT
>JAAUSV010000405.1 GCA_012032525.1 Leptolyngbyaceae cyanobacterium SL_7_1 | reverse complement strand
TTGCTGTTTCGCTCCATGCCTGCCAATTTAGAGGCATTGCGATCGCACCTAGCCAAGCAATTATCGGTAATCTTTAAATCCTACGAAACCAAGGTGATCGGCAGCACCAATCAATGGTTTGTCGAGTGTCTAGACAACTGGTTGATTGCGTCTACCATCCACTTTGGCAAAAAAGAGGCGTCGATTTGGACACCGATGGTGTAAGTCGCTGCGATCGGCGGTTAGCGCATTGTTAACCGCCGATCGCTAATTGCTAGTTGACTGCAAATCACACCGATAGCCCTGATAGGGAAATCCCAACCGATGCGTTTGCTCCGGATCAAGCTGGCATTCACCCCTGCCTCTGGCAGTGGGTTGAGCCGGGTTGAACAGGCGCAGTTGGTTGGGAAAGTCTCGCTTGCGGACGCTGGAGTTGGCGACAATCCACAGATGTAATGGTAAGGGAAGCGAATGTTGCAGCCGAGGGATGGCTTTCCAAACCTGGCGATCGCCCTGTTGGCTGTTGATGAAGGCGATTTCGATCGGGGTATCCTTGGCAATCCGATTCAACTCCACAGCAAAACTCAACCCTAGTGCCACCTCTTGTAGCGATCGATAGCTGACAACCAGGATCACAGGCAATGACGCGTCAGCGTAGATCGTCCTGGCAACCCGATCGGGGTAATAGGCTTTTTGAAACACCCACCCATAGCCCACAAACAGGCTGCTGATGATTCCCAATCCTAAAACTATGCCCAGGGAACGGGATAACCAAGGGACTGGTCGCCATTTCAGTGAACCGCCGCTCTGCTTCTCCTCAGTCAAACACGCGGCTAATAGGGCACAAACCCCCGGATAGTAGACAAAGTTGTAGCGCGGCACAACACTGATATCCTTGCCTAACCCGTAAATAATCACAAAAAATTCCAGGAGTGCGATCGCTACGAAACTGCCCAACAGCATGAATGAGGGGCGTTGATGTCTATCCCAACCGACCCGCCAGCCTCGTACAACTATTCGACCGAGCCACAGACACGCCAACCCCATGAGCACCGCAGCGGCAATGGCGATCGCCCCCGGTTGCCCTTCCACAGGCAAGGCAACCACCATCACTGCCCAATTTGCCAGGGTTTGGGCAATTGGGGCAAGGTAATCGAGCCACTCAGGGTCATAGGGACGTAGCCAATCGGTTTCTGGACGGGTTAGGTGGCTCCAGAAAGTGGGGAGCCAGGGTAGGTAGAGGAGGGCGATCGCGCCAATTGCCAACCCCAATGCTGCCCAATCACGGGGACGCACGGGTTTTAACCCCATCCAGAGTGCCAGGGCACCGACTTGGGCAGCGATCGCCAACACTACTAAATAATGGGTATATAATCCCAACCCCTGCATTACCACCCAGCCTAGCCATACCCCTACCCGCAGCCGTTGCTGGTGCAGATCCCGCTGCATTTGCACCAAGCCCATCAAGCTCAAGGTGATCAGCACCATCGGCAGCGTGTAGTGTCGCGCTTCCTGGGAAAGGTAAACCGCAAATGGCGACACCGCCATCAACGCCGCTCCCACCACTCCGGCGGTGGCGGAAAAGGCAACTCGGTTTAACCCATACAGGGCGGCGATCGCCCCCACCCCCATTAGGGCGGGCAATGCCCGCAATGCCCATACCCAAGGCAGTTTCAAGGCACTCAACCAGCCCATCCAGGCGTAGGAAAGGCAGAAAAATAATGGTGGATGCACGGATTCAGTGGCAACGCGATCGGCAATGGCTGCACAGTTCTGTCCTGGTTGATAGGTGAATAACTGGATGAGTTGGGATGGGGCAAACACTTGATCCAGCGGCACCTCCGTGTAGCTGCGTCCCAGGCTAAAGAGGGCAGTGATGATTTCGTCCAACCACAGAGGCTTTGCTGCCAAGTAGAGAAATCGCAGCCCGACTCCGAGCAATAGAATTACCGCCAAACTGCCGTAGTGGACGACGGGGTGAGAAGTGTTGGGCGTCGATCGCTGGCTCTTGTCCATGCCTTGCTCTGCATCTGTGCTTTACCAGTTTACGGGAGCCGTTCGATCGCAATGGCAATTCCTCAAAACTCGGTTCTATAGTGGAAGCTGCACTAGCGTAAATTCCGATGGCTCTGACAAAACCCGACCTAACTTTGCACCTGCACCAAGCCCTAGACAACCTCAAAGCCCAACTCCGCCCCGGACAGCAGGCGATGGCGGAGTGGCAGGGGGGGGCGTTGGCAGTCTCAGCGGTGCCGGGGTCGGGCAAGTCTACGGGCATGGCGATCGCCACCGCCATTCTCCTGGCAAAGCGCTATTTGCAACAGGGGACAGCGACCAATCAGGGCAACTGGTTTTGGTGACTTTTACCCGATCGGCAGCGGCAAACCTCAAAGCCAAAATTCGCTCCTACTTGGCTCCGTTGGGCTTAGCCCCTCAAGGCTTTGCGGTTTACACGCTGCATGGGCTAGCACTCAACATTGCCATTCGTCATCCAGAGTTGTCGGGGTTACAGCTCGATCGTTCAACCCTGGTTTCTCCGACCCAAGGCAGCCGCCTAACCCGCACCTGCGTCGATCAGTGGATCTCGGCAAACCCCCGGCTCTATGGGCGGCTGATCGAGGGACGCCAGTTTGATGGAGAGGAAACGGAACGGCTGCGGCGGCAGTCGGTGTTGCGCACTGAAGTCTTACCCGAATTGGCGCACACCGTCATTCACGAAGCGAAAAGCTCTGGCTTGACCCCGGAGGACCTGCGCCATCTCAGCCTTACTGTCACCCAACGCCTGTCGAGTCAACTGGGGGATGGGGAGGATTACGATGTGTTGACGATCGCCGCTGGATTGTATGAAGCCTACCAACGGCTATTCCAGCAACGAGGCTTGATTGATTACGACGATATGATTTTGGCAGCCTTGCGCGTACTGGACGACCCAACCGTGCGGCAGTTGTGGCAATCCCAGGTTTTTGCTGTGTTTGAGGATGAGGCGCAGGATTCCTCGCCCTTGCAGACCCGGTTGCTGGAGATTTTGGCAGAGACTCCAGGCATGGGCAGGCGATCGATTAATCTAGTGCGGGTGGGCGACCCCAACCAAGCGATCAACTCCACCTTCACCCCAGCCGATCCGGTGTTCTTTCGCCAATTCTGCGAACAGTGTCAAGCCAACGGCAGACTTGCCCAGATGGATCAGTCGGGGCGCAGTAGCCCGATTATTTTAGAAGCGGCAAATTTCATGCTGGAGTGGGTCAATCGTCGCTATGGTAGTGGTTTAAATCCTGACAAAGGTGGCACTCCAGCCCAACGAGTCGCCGATCCCTTCCGTCCCCAACCGATCTACCCAGTCGCCGCCAATGACCCCCAAACCGATGCCAATCCTATACCAGAGGGCAAGGGATTAGAGATTCGCTATCCCCGTGACCCGCACCACACCGTGGAACTGATTGGCAGGCGAGTGGTGGAGGTTCTAACTCGCAACCCAGGGGCACGGGCGGCGGTATTGGTGCGAGAAAATCGTCAGGGGAAATTTGTGGCAGAGCTACTGCGCAATCCTACCCTGCATGGGATTGAGGTGAATTTAGCAAAACTGGGAATTGAGGTGTACGACGTGGGACAGCGCGATCGCCATTCCCATGTGCCTGCCGAGATGCTGACCTTGCTGCAATTCCTCGATCGCCCCCACTCCCCCGATAATCTCAAGGCGGCGTTGCGGGTGTTGGTCGATCGCCAATTGATTCCTACGCAGGATCTAAATGCCTTGGTCACGGCTCCAGAGCAATTTCTCTATCCTGGTCCGCTCGATCCACCCCAAGCAGAGGCAGTGCTCCACGCCCAGCGCTATTGTACTAGCCTGCTCCATGCCCGGTTGGAATTGCCCTATTACCAACTGATTTCCTTCCTTGCCCTTGCCCTGCGCTATGACCAAACTGAGCTAGCCACAGCTGACAAGCTCGCTGCCCGCATCACCCAGCAAACAGCAACAAATCAGGCGATGAGCACCCTTCTCAGCGCCTTGAGTGAAATTGTCCAATCGGAACGGTTTGAGCCAGTGGAAACGGATGACCCAGAAACCCGCTATGTCCGTCCCAACCAACTCACCATCATTACCATGCACAAAGCCAAGGGGTTGGATTGGGATTTTGTCTTTATTCCATTTCTCCACGAAGATTCCATTCCTGGTCGGCTGTGGGTGCCACCCCAGACCCATTTCCTGGGTGAGTTTAGCTTGGCGGAGGTGGCGAGGGCGCAAATCCGGGCGCACATTCACCAGGAATCTGAGATTCCGCCGATCGACGTGGCGTGGCACCAAGCCAGCTACCTGCAAACCGCTGAGGAGTTTCGGCTACTCTACGTTGCCATGACCCGGGCGCGTCGCCTGCTGTCG
>JAAUSV010000404.1 GCA_012032525.1 Leptolyngbyaceae cyanobacterium SL_7_1 | reverse complement strand
GCCTGCGCAAGAGCGAGCGAGAGGCCTTGCGCCTTTTGAGGCTCGCCGCACGTGGAGGGCAGTTGTACGCTCAGGACGAACTCAAGAATCGTGGTGAGACTTGGTGAGAGTTCACAGCCCCTTCACGAATTCCATCCGTCATCTTCTTCGCATCCCCGAACAGCATCATAGTGTTGTCGCGGAAGAAGAGTTCGTTCTCCACACCGGCGTAGCCGCTGCCCATGCCACGCTTCACGAACAGCACGGTTTTGGCCTTCTCCACGTCGAGGATCGGCATCCCGAATATGGGGCTTTTGGGATCGGTTTTGGCCGAGGGGTTGGTCACATCATTGGCGCCGATCACGTAGGCGACATCGGCTTGGCTGAACTCGTTGTTGATGTCCTCAAGCTCGAACACTTCATCGTACGGCACGTTGGCTTCGGCGAGCAGCACGTTCATGTGCCCGGGCATGCGCCCGGCCACCGGGTGGATGCCGAAGCGCACGTTGACGCCCTTCTCGCGCAGCAACTGGGTGATCTCGTACACCGTGTGCTGCGCCTGTGCCACCGCCATGCCGTAGCCCGGTACGATGATGACGCTACTGGCATCGGTGAGCAACTCCACCGTTTCTTCCACCGTGGTGGGTTTGGCTTCGCCAACGATCGCCGTACCTCCCCCAGCGGATGCGCCAGCATTAGCACCAAAGCCACCGAGAATCACACTAAAGAACGATCGATTCATTGCCTTGCACATGATGTAGCTGAGGATCGCCCCACTGCTGCCCACCAGTGCTCCGGTGATAATCAGCAAGTCATTGGAGAGCATAAACCCAGCCGCCGCCGCTGCCCAACCGGAATAGCTGTTGAGCATGGAGATCACCACGGGCATATCGGCTCCACCGATCGCCATGACTAGGTGAATTCCCAAAAGCGCGGCGATCGCAGTCATTGCCAGCAACGGGGTCAAGCCTGCCGGGCTTTCCAACCCCATGAACCAGACGCCCAAGACCACCGAGGCGATCAACAAGCTCAAATTCAACAGATGCCGAGCGGGCAGCATCAGCGGTTTGCTACTGATCAGCGTCCGCAATTTCCCAAAGGCAATGATCGATCCTGTGAAGGTGATTGCCCCAATAAAAACGCCGATGAAGATTTCCAGTTTGTGAATCGTTTCCTCTGCACCCAGCAAGGGTTGCCCCGTTTGCAGGTAGTTGCCGATGCCCACCAACACGGCGGCTGCGCCAACAAAGCTGTGGAGAATTGCCACCAACTCCGGCATCGAAGTCATTGCCACCCGCGAGGCGAGAAACGCCCCAATCACCACCGCCGGGAAGATCGCCCCCAGCAACACACCGTAATTGCTCACGCCGACCCACGCGGTCGCCGTAAACGCAATCACCATACCAGCAATGCCAAACAAATTGCCCTTACGAGCGGTCTCCTGGTCAGCCAAACCACCCAGGCTCAGAATAAACAGCGCACTGGCAGCAATGTATGCCACCGTCAAAAGATTGTTGGACATAGAGAGTTAGGAAGGATAAATCAATAATCAACAATTGCCAAGAGGATGCCTGAAAAGTATGAATTGCTTGCTGTTGCCCCCTAAATCCCCCAACATTTGGGGGACTTTGAACAAAAAACAGATTGAAAGTCCCCCAATGTTGGGGGGTTGGGGGGCGGTTCGGATGGCAATTGTCACTTCATCAGACATTAGGTAACAGCTACTTGTTCTACCGCTGAAACATCTTCAACATGCGCTGAGTCACCAGGAACCCACCTGCGATGTTGATTGTGCCAATGAAGATGGCGATCGCCCCCAAAATTGTCGTTGCCGAAGTCAGCTCACCCGAAATCTGCAACATGCCCCCGACGATGATGATGCCGCTGATGGCGTTGGTGACACTCATCAAAGGGGTGTGCAAAGCGGGTTTGACGTTCCAGATCACCTGCCAGCCGACGAAACACGCCAACACGAATACGGTCAGGTGGGACAGGAAGGAGGGAGGCGCACCGATGCCAATGCCGACTAGGGCAGCGCCGATCAGTAAGGGCAACACGATATTGGACGCCCCAGAGGATTGAGCGGTTTCAGCCGTGGCTGGCACTGTGGCTGAGACGGGAGCCACAGCCGGGGTGGGGGGAGCGGGCGGCTTGGGAGCGGGTAGGTGAGTTCGCCATTGTGCAACACCAGCGCTCCGCGTACAACCTCGTTGTCTCGATCGATCGTATACTTCTCACCACCGCCCATATCACTCAGCAGGTGACACAGGTTCGTGCCATAGAGTTGGCTCGATTGGGCTGCCATGCGGCTGGGCAGATCGGTCAAGCCAATGATGGTGACACCGTTGTAGCGGTAGATTTCGCCGGGGCGGGTGACTTCGCAGTTGCCACCCTGCTCCGCCGCCATGTCTACGACGACGGAGCCATCGCGCATACTCTCTACCATGTCACGGGTGATCAAAACTGGCGCGGTTTTGCCGGGAATCAGGGCGGTGGTGATGATGATGTCTACTTCCCGTGCTTGGTCAGCAAACAATTCCATCTCAGCTTTGATGAATTCGGGACTCATGGTTTTGGCATAGCCCCCCTGCCCTGTGCCGTCCTCCTCAAACTCTAGTTCCAGGAACTCGGCTCCCAAACTTTCCACCTGTTCCTTCACCACCGGACGGGTATCAAAGGCACGCACGATCGCCCCTAGACTTCTGGCTGCGCCGATCGCCGCCAATCCTGCCACCCCCGCGCCAATCACCATCACCTTGGCGGGGGGCACTTTGCCCGCTGCGGTAATTTGTCCGGTAAAGAAGCGCCCAAACTGGTTGGCGGCTTCGATCACAGCTCGATAGCCAGCAATGTTTGCCATTGAGCTGAGGGCATCCATCTTCTGAGCACGACTGATGCGGGGTACGGTATCCATTGCCAGCACCGTGGCGTGACGCGTTGCCAACTTTTCTAGTAGCTCGGCGTTTTGGGCGGGGTAGATGAAGCTAATCAATGTCTTGCCTTCGGGCAACAGATCTACCTCGTGGCGATCGAGCGTGGGATGCATCTGGGGCGATCGCACCTTCAGCACCACATCCGCCAGTCCCCACAACGCCGCCGGATCAGCAACGATTTCACACCCAACCTGTTGATAGGCTTCGTCCGAGAAGTTTGCCTGTGCCCCTGCACCAGTTTCAACAAACACTTTGAAACCAATTTTCTGCAAGGTTTTAGCCGTGTCTGGAGTAGCGGCAACCCGGCACTCGCCTGGATAGATTTCTTTAGGAATGGCGATATTTAGACGGGTGGGTTGTTCAGCATTAGTGGCATGGTCCACTTGAAGCTCTGGTTTCTCGATCGCGATGGTCATGAATTCTCCTTATAGATTGAACTTCAAATAGGGGAGGGAAAAATGAACGGTGGAGCTAGGGTTGGGAATGGAGTTTGAATCGGCGATCGCACCTTTTCACTACCTGGAGGAACTGTTCTACAGAGAAATTCTATTGATCAACTTCAACGATCAACTTCAATGATCAAAGAATCCAAAGAAGCACTCTACAAAACGTTAGTGGAAGCTCAAATTTTGCGTTTTGGTTACATTACAAACCTTGACAGGATCACAACAATAACAGTGATCCAGAATCCTAAAGGCTTCTAATCTGCTGAACCCATATCTTTAGCTTGTTTATAGATTCAACGTGATATTCCTTATTAGAGAAATTCCTAATTTGGTTATTGTGCAGTCATCATGCCTGTTTGAGCGTCTTAAATCGATTGTATTAAATCGCATCAAAACGTTATAAATTGATTCAAATTAAATTAAAAATGTTAGTCAGCCAAGCGTGGCGCAATCGGCTATGAATTAGCCTGCTCCAACAATCTTCTAATCTGAATTGTTGTAAAAAATCCCCATCGCTCCGTTGAAAGACGGATGACATGACCTAAAAATAAGACTAAGCTCAGGTTAAGAACAAGTTAAATAAGGCTTTACTGAAATGGATAAACCCGCGATCGATCAACTGAATCTCCTCGCCCCGTATCACCACTATTACGGCACAGGGTCATTCAAAGACGTGGCGTTTAATGCAAACTTGCAAGAGTTTGCCTACCGTGTCAGCATCATCGCAGGCTTACAATCCAACGGTAAGCTCTCCGCCCACGCATCCTATCAGCAGATAGAGCAGTTAATTGACCAGTTAGATAGGTGCATGAAAATAGTCTCCCATTGACACGATAGGGGCGAACGTCTCGATAGGGGCGAACGGACGTTTGACCTTACAGATAGTGGTGCATTATTGATTTGCAACCCCCTGAGAGCGGAGTATATAGCAACTAAAATCCGCTGTTGACCCTGGGCTGTGCGGGGCGATCGCTGCAATTGAGCAACAGAATTAAGCAAGAGAGCGGTGTAACAACCCCAGATTGTATGGT
>JAAUSV010000403.1 GCA_012032525.1 Leptolyngbyaceae cyanobacterium SL_7_1 | reverse complement strand
GTTAAAAATCTGTCCGCTGTGTGTCGCCCAATGAATGGCATTCTCAATCACATTACTGATGGTGTAGCCACCTACGATCGCAACGGCCGCTTCACCTACGTGAACGAGCGAGGAGCGCAAATTGCTGGGCAATCCCCCAACGAATTAATTGGCAAACCATTGGAAGAAGTCTATCCAGAGACGATCGCTGCCACCTTCCAGCGCGAATTGCAGCGAGTGGTGCGGGAGGGCGTTCCAGTTTTCTTTCAAGAGTTTTATCCCCCACTAGAGATTTGGTTAGAGGTGCGAGCCTATCCCATTCAATCTGGGGCATTGGTGCTCTACCAAGACATCACAGACTGGAAGCAGGCGGAGGAGGCGTTGCAGCAAACCTGTGGAGAGCTGACAACTCAGGTTGCCGAACGCACCGCAGAACTGCGCCAAACCAACACCCAGCTTGAGCGGCAACGGGTTGAGCGTCGGCGAATTGAAGCGGCGTTGCAGGCGTCTAACGACCAAATGGCACGCATCCTGCAAAGCATTACCGATGGTTTTTGTGCCGTAAATTTGCAGTGGCAATTTACCTACGTCAACCCACGCGCCGAGCAAATTTTGCAACGCCGCCAGAGTGAATTGCTGGGGCGCAATCTGTGGGAATCATTTCCCCAAATGATTGGGACTCGCTTTTATCAGCGCTGTGTGCAGGCAGCGACCACACGGGAATCGACCCAGTTTGAATATTTTTGCCTATCGCTCGATCGCTGGTTTCACATTGCCATTTACCCATCGGACGAGGGGATTTCCACCTACTTTCAAGAGATCACCTACCGCAAACAGATCGAACAAGAACGCGATCGGCTACTGCGACAAGAGCAAACGGCTCGGACAAAGGCAGAATTGGCGCAGCAACGATGTATGTTTTTGGCGGATGCCAGTAGTGTGCTGGGGGCATCGCTCAACTACGAAACCACTCTGTGGAATGTGACTCGGCTCACAGTGCCGTTTCTAGCAGATTTTTGTTTGGTTTACAAATTGGAGAGCGATCGCCTGCGCAAAGTTGCCGCTGTCCACTCTGAGTCGTCGCAGCAGGAGTTGATCGATGAGTTGGGAACGCTCTACCAAACGTCGCTTACCTCCAATAGCCCGATCGCCCAGGTGTTGCGGACTGGCAAGCCGATGTTGGTGAGTGATTTTAGTGAGGTGCAACTCACGACCGAGCCTCAGGCAAGAACAATTTTTCAAGAGCTAGCCCCCCGTGCCTTGATCTTGGCACCGCTGATCGCACGGGGGCAAAAGCTGGGAGCGATGATTTTGGCGATCGCTAACTCCAATCGACAATATGGTGCGTTGGATCTAGCGGTGGCGACTGACCTTGCCCATCGGGTGGCAATGGCGATCGACAATGCCCAACTCTACCAAGATGCTCAACAATCCAGTCGGCTCAAGGACGAATTTTTGGCAATTCTCTCCCACGAGCTGCGCACACCGCTCAACACCATCATTGGCTGGGCACAGATGCTGCGCTTTCGAGAGCTGAGTCGTCGGACAACCGAACAGGCGATCGAGGCGATCGAGCGCAAAGCCCGTGCCCTCACCCAGATTGTCTACGATCTGCTGAGTGTGTCTCGGATTATTACCGGGCAGTTTCGATTTAAGCCGATGGCGGTGAACTTGGGATTAATTGCCCATGAGGTGATCAACTCGCTGCAACTGGCGATCGAGGCAAAGGGAATTGAACTGGAATCCTCCATTCCCCTGACTGTAGGCTCGGTGTGGGGCGATCCGCGCTACCTGCGCCAGATCATCTGGAACCTGCTTTCTAATGCCATCAAGTTCACCCCGATGGAGGGACACATTACCCTGCACTTGGCTCAAGTCGGCGCCATTGTGCGATTACAAGTGACGGATAGTGGACAGGGGATTGCATCCAGCTTCCTGCCCTACGTGTTTGACCATTTTCGCCAAGGTGATGGGACGTTGACGCGATCGAGCGAGGGACTGGGGTTGGGCTGTCGCTGGTGCGTCACCTGGTGGAGTTGCACGGGGGAACTGTCCAAGCTTTTAGCGAGGGTGAGGGACGGGGAGCAACATTTACCGTCGAGTTGCCGCTGTCTAGGGTTGCTAGCACTGCCCAAGTCTCTGGAGGGGAGGGTGCCCCGGCGGACGGACAATTGTTAGATGAACTGCAAATTTTGTTGATCGACGCTGAATTTGATTCGCGAGATCCGCTGGCAACCCAGTTGGAACGGGATGGAGCAGAAGTGATCGCAGTTGCCTCCGCTGGCGATGCGACGGAAATCATTGAACACTTTAATCCCTCGGTTTTGCTAGTCAATATCAGCACGTTGGCTTTGAGCGATATCGAATCGATTTCCCAACTGCGAGCCCATGCCGTTTTGCAGCAGCAACCCCTGACGGCGATCGCCCTGACACTCCAAAGCAGCGAGGAGGAACGGCTACAGGCACTCTCCATGGGGTTTCAAGTCTATCTCTCTAAACGCACCCAAGGAGCGGAGTTGGCGACGGTGATTGCAGCACTTGTTAGCTAAGATGGTTTGTAGGCTAGGCTAGTCAACCTGTGAGATCCGAATCTACAGTCAACTGGCATTGCAAAAGGCTTTTTAATCACTGCTTCTTGTCCCCGGCTTCCAACTGGAAATGCCGTTTTGGAATCGATCGACAAAATCATCAATTCTGCGAATGCTTTATGCTTACAGAATTGTCAACCCCCAATGCTTGGTAAATAGTGTTTGTTGTGTGAGGAGATCAACTGGATGGATGTGGAAGAGTTATTAAAACGGTATGCGGCTGGTGAGCGCAACTTTGAGGAGGTAAATCTACCCAGGGCAATGTTGTCTGGGGTCGATCTAAATGGCATTAATTTGAGTCGAGCCAACTTGACCGAAGCCAACTTGAGTCGAGCTAACTTGAGCAACGCCGACCTGCGCGAAGCCAATCTGGCTCGGACAAACTTTACTGAAGCGGATTTGAGTCGAGCATTTCTGCTCAAAGCTAACTTGACCGAAGGGCAATTAAGCTCGGCAAAGCTAGCAGGGGCAATTTTGATCGAAGCCAATATGAGCCACGCCTTTTTGTTTGAAGCCAACCTCGATCAAGCCAACTTGACCGACGCTTTCCTGACAGGCGCGGTGATGCCCGATGGGTCGGAACACAGCTAATGGCGTGTAGTGAAAATTAATCGGCTTTTCCAAGTTCACCAGTTCCCCAAACGGCTGGTGAATTTTGCTATTGGTCCTCCCCTTGCAAAGAAGCTGGATGTAGGGTTGGTTGGTAAAGGTTCCACCGGATCAACCAACTCCTCGATCGGCATACCATCAATCACCAAGTCAGACCCTGGATCAGGTGCTTCTAGCATGTCTTGGAGAGCGCGATCGTCTAATACTTCATTGGTTGATGGCTTGTTGTCCATGATGGATCGTCAAACTCGACCTACGTACTATAGGGCAGTTCAACTTAGCCCAACGTCTTCTTTTAGAAAGAATTTTCCCTCTAGACTTTACTGAGATCCCGCCAAAAATTCGACCAGCCGCCCCACGAAGCTTCAGTAATTTTGCTAGCCTATAACTTTAAAAAAGAATCTTTCCAAAGAGAGTTATCAATCTCTACTTTTAGGTGGAAAATTGAATTCACGTCGTCGGTGCTTCGTGTTTGCGCCGCCTAGACGGGCTGAAATAAAGGGAGATAATCCAGGAATGGAGGTGGCAGACAACTTATTTGCTGGCGGAGGTGAGACGGGAGCAGCGCTGCAAGCCTATTTCCTGGGCGACGCGAATGGGGATGGTGGGCTGCCATTGGGAACGATTGCCACCTGTGCCAGCTTAAGAACGGCTATCCGCATCCTGCTTGATGCCTGCTCTCCCGCGTTTTTGGTCTGGGGGAGCGATCGCATTCTATTTTACAACGATGCCTACGCTGCCATTTTAAACAGGAACAACGGCGTCTTTCCGCTAGGACAATCCATCCACCACCAGTGGACTGAGGAATGGACTCCGATCCGCTCCGATATTGAGCAGGTATTTACCACCGGGCGATCGGTTCAACGGCACAATCTGCGATTTCCGCCCTATCTAGACCCCACTACCCCAGAACAATCTTACACATGGTCCTATAGCCCTCTGCAAGACGAAGCCAGTCGTACGGATGGGGTGTTTGTCATGGGCTATGGAGTCTTTCCTGAAGCCGTCCCGATTGATTCTCCACCGAGCGTTGCCCGCGATCGCCAGCCATTGGAGGACGATCGTTGGCAAGCTGAACACAACCCGGAACAGCGAGCACTAGAAGCCGCCCTAGCCGCTCAGGAACAGCGGTATCGCTACATTTTTGAGGCAGTTAGTGTTGCCATCTGGGAAGAAGATTTTCCGAAGTAAAAGCGGCGATCGACCAACTCAAAGCGGCAGGAGTTCAAGATTTCCGCCAATACTTCA
>JAAUSV010000402.1 GCA_012032525.1 Leptolyngbyaceae cyanobacterium SL_7_1 | reverse complement strand
CACCAGATGCAACAAGCTGCGCCCCACAAGCAGTTTATCCCTGCACCGGGAACCAATAACTGTGCCTGCAATGAGTGTCCCCACATGCGGCTCAATACGCTGGAAAAGCTTTACTGGTCGATGAAAACCCGCTCCCCCGAAATTACCCTTCCAGAGGACATTCGCCTTGCTGCCGCTCGTCCAATCCAACGCATGCTGAGTATGAGTGGAACGTGACAAAGCCGGGTGTACCAGCAATAAAGCTACCAGCGTTATCCTTGGATGAATTGTTCAATTTGACGCGCCAAGGTGTCCACCAATCCTCCAGACTCAATCGTTACCTCCGATGCCTCTGCTTCAATCCGCTGTACCGTATCGGCGGGTAGATCAAGCAGTTGCGTCAGTTTTTGATAGGCGATCGCCTCTTCTGAATTGATCTTCGGCTCCTCCGACGTACGCGAGCTTGAGCGGATCACCTCATAACCCAGTTTGAGAACTAATTCCCGTTCTTCTACGGTTTGCAGCTTGGGAGTCAACTCTTCAAGGGGAATATTTTGCATCAGATAGTCCTGAAGCTCATGGCGGACTTGGGTTTGTTGGGGCGCATCCGCCGCAAACATGCCGCTAAAGCGATCGAGCATTAAATCAATTTCCTCAGAGGCAAGATGACCATCCGACCACGCCATAGAGGCAACAATCCGTAACAAATTCATCTGTCGGGGCGAGATTGAGGGAGGGGGAGGGGTTTGCAGCACCATAATTATTCTCCTACTAGGGTCAGAGAGTGTTGAGAGAAGACCCACTAGTATCTGCAACTTACCATAGGAAATTGTCAATCAGGCTGGGCTTAAGCTTCTCGATCGGAACACTTGATAATTTGCAACGGTACGATCGCAGTTGCCAATCCGAGTTCGATAGGAGCCGATCGCACCACCTGTGCAGCGATCGCAGCCACTTGCTCTGTTCCTGCTTGCTGAAGTGTGATCAATAGGTGATGGCTTTGTTCTAATAGCGGCGTAACTTCGATCGCTGAATAACTGGGTTGATAGTGGCGGAGTCGATTGATCCCCTCACCCAAAAGGATGACTGCCCCTCGCCAATTGTGGTTGGACAAGTGGTACAAGGCAACTGCTAGTTGTAACACCCCTTGATAAAACGTTTTATCTGGCTCAATAGCCTCCATCCACAACGACTCCAAGGTATCGTGACAGGCATAAAACTCCTGCTGGTTAAACTGCTCAACCCCCAACCAAAATTCCTTGGGTATTTCCTCTATCATTCGTTAATCAACCCGATCGAGTTGCCACAAAATTTGGTTTCCCTCTCGCCGCACTCTAGACACAACCCAATTGCGCCACACCCAGTTGTCACCACGACTAGTCACAGCACTGGCGTTCACATCCATCAAGTCGGCTAACTCAGAACTGGTGATCAGATAACCCTGCTTCGCAATTTCATCTGCCATGTGCAACATATCTACCAAGTTGCGCAGTTGCGCAACTCTAACTTCACGGGGAACGTCTTCTATGAAATCCGTTGACGAGTGGGTGGTAGATTCCATTATGACAACCTCAACATTCCAGAAGTCGATACGGAGGGAACCCTGTCATCGAGCTTGACGAATGGGAACGCTTCTGAATAAATCCTACAGCAGAGGCATCAGAATGAGGTTGGCGATGGCGTGGGCGGTAGTTCTACACTTGTAATGATTTTTGGTGGGGCGGGCACAGCCCGCCCCACCAAAAATCATTACTTAATTACCACTACCGGCGTGGGCAACTGGTCTGAGGGAAGCTGAGTTAACTGGGGAATTTTGCCTTGGGCAAAGGTGCGGGCGATCGCATCACACCGTTCATTGCCAAAATTGCCGCTGTGTCCTCGCACATAGCGCCATTGCACAGGAGCAATCTGGCTTAGTTGCCCATTGAGTTGGTCTAACGTCTGCCACAGTTCCTGGTTTAAGACGGGTTTTCCCGTAGAGGTCTTCCACCCCTTTTTCTTCCAGCCTGTGATCCACTGAGTCGCTCCATTTTTGACATATTCGCTGTCGGTGTAGAGGATAACAGGGCTAGATTGTTTGGAATTGATCACAAACTCCAGGGCAGCGATCGCCGCCTGCATTTCCATCCGGTTGTTGGTGGTATGCGCTTCTGCACCCCCCATCTCATGAATTGTCCCATCCACAAAATAGACCACCGTTCCCCAGCCACCGGGTCCGGGATTACCCGAACAAGCGCCATCCGTATAAATTGTTTGAATGCGTTGAGCCATGAATTATAAAATCCTATGAACCGTAACGAAACCGTCCCTTTTTACGCCGAGCCAAGGCTTTTCGCTTTGCCTTCTCGGAGGGAGTTTCAAAGTGACGATTCTTTTTCATATCTGCAAAAATATCTGCTTTTGAAACCTGACGCTTAAAGCGCCGCAATGCTGATTCAATCCCTTCATTCTCACCCAAAATCACTTGAGCCATCGCATATACTCCTAGTTCAACAAAATGCTGGGCAACTTTTACTCCTTGGCGACTGCTCGATCGCCACTAAACCGTACTAAAAGTGCTTCTAGCAAAGCCAGGCAATTTCCCCAGTCTGCTAGAAGCTCTTAAATTGCAACCGTTAGTGCGATTTAGTAGGGACGATCGTTTCGTCGGCGATTGCCACCGCCACCGCCGCCACCCCAGCCGCCAGACACAGGGCGTTCCTCCCGAGGTTTAGCTTTATTCACCTTTAGATCACGTCCCATCCACTCTGCACCGTCTAGGGCATCAATAGCCGCTTGCTCTTCCGTCTCAGAGGACATTTCCACAAACCCAAATCCGCGTAACCGACCTGTTTCTCGATCAGTGGGAAGTTGAACCCGCTTGACTGTGCCGTATTCTGCAAAAATGCTGCTGACATCTTCTTCAGTTACCTGATAGGACAGGTTCCCTACATAGATTGACATAAACTACTCCATGTGAACTGTAGAGAGAATTAAATGATTCAGAGAGTTGTCCGCCAATCTGGTACAAGCACAACTTTACGCCGAATATCAAATCTCACTTTCTATAGTAGTCTGGAATGAAAAATATGGGTAACAACTCGTGAAAAGCTTATCTACAAATCGATTCATCCTTTTGTAAAAAGCAATACAGTGGGTCGAATTGGGCTAATTGTGGCTGAATCTGAGAGGGTTTGAGCCCTCAATCTTAATCAATCGTAGACCGTTTTTAGTTTGTTTTTTTGACTCCGAGTAGGCGCCATTGTTTATTTAACTAACACCTTGATGAACTGTTTACTAAAATTTTTTCTTAACAATTCTTCATTACATGGGAATTGTTGCAAGATGATAAAAAGTTTTCGGCGACGAACTTGTTGAATCAAACTTTTGATTAATTTAGCCCGGATGGTTCGCTGCGATTCAGTACGAATTTTAGTTAAGATTGCGTTGATTTCATCATCTGGCTTGAGCGAAAAAGAAGCTTCTACGGCAAAATAGTCTTCCAAATATCCCAATCCTTCGATCAAATCGTCATCACTGCATCGCAGGAGGCTGTCTTCTAACTCGCCCCAAAACTTCAATGCTCGATCGCCTTGATGACTGTCCCGGATTAGGTTATAGGCAATTTGTACAAATCGATCGTAGATCGGTTTGACGCTGTAGCTACGCGAGCCAATACTAACGGTGGCATTGAGTATGGCGGTAAACCCAATGCCAAATGCCAATGCCTCTGCAATCAAGACGGCATCTATAACTGGTTTAGAGGAAACAGACCCTATCACCCAAAACAACCCAGAGGGGAAGGAAAGCTGAATTAGAACCCAGACCCACACTCCAGGCGTTTTATGGGGTTCAAAAAAGGAAATATCCGACAGCGCTCGACCAATTCCTCCGAAGCGACCAATGTGTTGAGAACGCCCGGAATCAGCGCAACCAAAATCCAAGGAAACCAATTAACCAACCCATTCACCGAATCACACCCGCTCGCTGCTTATCTTTGACGAGGGGATGCAACCGAAAGTGTCCCTTGGTGGTCACATTAAATGAGGCATCGTTCTTCACATTCGGATCGGTGGGTTTTGATTTAAAAACAGAGGCAATTTTTTCTAGAAGATTACTTTTTTTAGAGTCAATGTAGCCATCCTTCCAGAGTTCGTGTACGATCGCCCTGACTCGCTCCACAGGCATGCCTACGGCATATGCCAAATCCTCCACGGTGAGCAACTGCTTCTCCAGTGCCCCCAGAACGATAATGGTTTCCGTATCTAGGCTGCTCAATTCTCGTTTTAGTAGATCTAAAAACACCAGCGGCACCTCCAAAGAGTCATAGGTGGGTTGAGTTGTAGTGCGTTTGATGGACTCCTTGGCGGCTATTTTGGGATCGTTGGCAGTGAGAATTTCAGTGACGATCGCCTCCCATGAACCATTGGGAATCTGGGCTTTTTGCAAAAATGGATCGGACAAGGG
>JAAUSV010000401.1 GCA_012032525.1 Leptolyngbyaceae cyanobacterium SL_7_1 | reverse complement strand
CGCTTTGCGCTTTGATAGAACCAAATTTTCGTTGAGAGCCGCGCTCCGCGCGGCTCTCAACGAAAAATTTGTACCTCATGCACTTGAAAAGTGCTGTATGTCTGATGCCGTGTTTCCTCTACCAGACTCTATTGACCTGGCGATCGTCGGGGCAGGACCCCATGCCCTGACCCTGGTAACCCACCTATTGCAAAAGAAGAAATCGATGCGAGGACGGTTTCTCGTCTTCGACCCCAGTGGCACCTGGATGAGCCGTTGGCATCATCAATTTGCTGCGTTTGAGATTCCTCACTTGCGATCGCCGTCACCTATTACCGAGAAATTTCTCAATGCTGCCCAAATCCTTGACCTCGCGTTGCTTTTGACCAAATCAGCAATTCTCCGTTTTGTCCACCCGCTGCCAGTTGTTGCCCTTGCGGATGCCAGGATAGGCAAGAAAACCCACCCGGCGCACCATTGAGAACTTGAGTTTGACGGTTTGCCTTTTGCCACAAACACACCCAACCATCTGCCGAGGCGGAAGCGAGTGAAAGGCTATTGGGTTGGAAGTGAATCGATTGAATGGTTGCCTCATGCCCTGCCAAAACGCGCCCCTCCCACCCTAGGGATTCATCCTCCTGCTTCTCCCAAACCACAATCCCTTCAGCACTCGAAGAGGCAAGGAGCGGCGCATCTGCTTTGGCGAAAACCCCTGACCAACTTAATTGACGAATTTTCCCAGGGAACCCCCGCATTACCCAAGGGTAAGGGTTGTCCCACTCCAATACAGTAATAGTGCGATCGAGATTACCCGATGCAATGTACTTTCCATCCGGCGACCAGGCGATCGCCACGCTGGCAGACGGAATGGTCAATAGATAGGGATCATCATCCCAATCATTGGAAGTCCAGATCTTCACGCCCTGATAGCCCCCAACCGTCAATCGGGTTCCATCGGGATGCCAGGTCATATCCAGGGCGGAAGAGGTATCAAAATTTAGGGTTGTGACAAGCTCACTCAGCGTCGCATCCCATACCTGGACATATTTCCCCAGGCTAAACGCCAGGAGATTCTGAGTCGGACTCCATGCCAAGCGATCGACCCAGGCAGAGGAGTTTCCCAGAGTCATTACATGTTCAGGAGTTTCTGGCTGCATCCGCCAGATGTTCACCTGTCCATTCTGCCCTCCCGCCGCCAGAAATCGCCCGTCCTGAGAAAAGGCAAGACAATCGATCGATCGCCCGGTTTCCGTTTGCAGGAATCTGGTGGTCAATCCTGCACCTTGACACAAGACCACTTCACCCGCCCCAGAACTGGCAGCCAGGATTTTTCCATCCGGCGAGTAGGCGATCGCCGTCACATAATCCGACAAATCACCCCGCCAACTCAGTTTAAATTCCTGCTGACTCCCAATTTTGACCATTCCCTATTCCCCATTTCCTACACCAAACACGCCCGAAAACTCTCTTTCAATTGAGCTTCATCCAGGTTGCGACCGATAAAAACCAGTTCATTTTTGCGCGTTTCATTTGGCTTCCAAGGGCGATCGGCTCTGCCATCAAACAGCATGTGAACCCCCTGAAATACGAAGCGCTGATCTTCACCTGCGATCGTCAAAATCCCTTTCATCCGAAAAATGTCGGGTCCTTGTGTTTGCAGCAAATCACCCAGCCACTCGTTCAATTTGTTGCCATCCAGTTCACCGGATTCAACGATCGCCACTGAACCCACCGTTTCATCATGTTCGTGAGCAGTTTCGTTTAAAAACTCCGGGTCAATTTCCAGGGCACGATTCAGGTCAAAGGCACCAATCCCCAATAGAGCATCCATCTCCAGTTCGGCATTGCGGGTGCGGTAGATTTTGGCGATCGCGTTCATGCTGCGAATTCGCCGCTCTAGATCGTCCAATTCTTCTGGCGTGACCAGATCGGTCTTGTTGAGCAGCACAACATCGGCAAAGGCAATCTGTTCCTGTGCTTCTTCTGCTTCCCAGTGTTGGTGAATGTGTTTGGCATCCACCACCGTGACCACTGAATCGAGATTGGTTTGCGCCTGCACATCCTCATCCATGAAGAAGGTTTGAATCACCGGGGCTGGATCTGCCAAGCCTGTGGTTTCAATCACCAGATGGTCAAATTTGTCGCGCCGTTTCATCAGGTTGCCGATGATCCGGATCAGGTCGCCGCGCACGGTGCAGCAGATGCAGCCATTGTTCATCTCAAAGATCTCTTCATCGGCATCGATCACCAGTTGGTTGTCAATGCCAACTTCGCCAAACTCGTTGACAATCACCGCAACTTTTTTGCCATGTTCGTAAGTCAGGATGCGGTTCAGCAGGGTGGTTTTGCCTGCACCCAAGTAGCCAGTTAACAGGGTAACGGGAACAGTTGCCATTGCCTCGGTTGTCACCATGCACCAAACCTCTGCTTTTGTAGAATGAAAATCATTCTCATATTATAAAGGCACTGTAACCGTTTTTGAAGAACAAATCATCGAAACGGCGCGAACGATTTTTACTCTTCAGTGTTTTGATGCCTGGAGATTGATGAAATGCAACAGTCGCGTAGGTTGGGTTGAACAGCGTGAAACCCAACACCCATAGATCGGTTGGGTTTCGTTAACACTCAACCCAACCTACGAAATTAAGTTTGCTGCGCTAGTAGTGTGGGCATTGTCATGTTCACGATCGCATGAACAACTACTGCAAAGCACTGACAAAACTTGTAGACGAAACAGAGGATGACACCCCCATGACGCAACGAGGGAGCAACAACAAATAATATCTAGAGGTAAGAATAGATTTATCTTCATCAGTCAATCTAGTATTGATAAAGCTAGGATGTGTGAACCGATCGTAGTTCCAAATAAACGGATTGTTTTCGTTCCTACAACTTTAAAACCCAAGGATTCGTAAAGTTTCTGCGCTCTCAGGTTACTAACATCCACACTAATGAAAAGGGTGCTTGATGCCGCTTTTACCTCCGCAATACACTGGGAAAGTAACTGATGACCAATACCCTGGTTTCGATACTCGGCAGCTACAGCCAGATTACCGATATAAAATGTGCCAGCAGGATAGTCATGGCGAACCACATAGGGAAGCAGGGAGTGCACCAATTTCAACCAGATCCGTTGAGTAATAGTGAACCCGTCACGGTAGTCAGCACGATCCTGAACGGAGATAGCCGGAACGAGAATGACCATTCCCACAACCCGATGATCAATTTCTGCAACACGGACGTAGTGATGACTGAACCGATTGCGCGATCGCTGAACCAAATCAGTTAAACGGGCAACCGCCTCTGAACCAAACATGAGGGCAAATAGCTCTGGGGCTGATTGCTCAATCAAACAGGCGACTTCGCTCGATCGGTGCCGCCCTAGTGACATGGGTAAGTAGTGGATGGTTTCACTCTGCTGAGTCATTGGTAAAGTTAAACCCGTGTTGCCTACAAAAGCCACGGATGATTGTACTAGAGCAATGCCCAAGTCTTCTTTGAACAAAGGTCCCTGGGCGACTTCATCGATTTTCTAATTGAGCAACCTTTTCTGTCAGAGCGGCGATCGCCGCTTGTTGTTGCTTCACCACTCGGTTGAGCAACAACATTCCCTCCCGTTGATCTTTGATGGTTTTGGTGAGGACGGCAACGACATCCAACAAGCGTACGGCTTGGCGATCGGGGGAGGTCAACAATTCTGGAATTTCTTCTGCAATAAATCCCGTATGCAGCGTCTGATCGGTGGGGAGGGTGTAGTTAAACTTTACTGGATTCAGTTGCTTCAGCATTTCAGCGGCTTCTTGGCTAGAGAGATCGCGAATGTTTTCCTTGATGGTGCGGGAGGAAAGTTGTTCGATCGTGCCACCCGTAACGGAAGCAGCTTTTGCCTCTTGGGCAAACAGGTTGCCATTCACATAGACGTTTCCCTCGGTGTAGAGTTTGACATTTTTGGCAGTGTCATCGGTGATGTTTGGCATTGATGGCTTTAGATCGCGGGTAGCAATGGAGACTTGCCCATCATTCTGACGTGGAATAAGCTGTCACGCCGCTGATTGGTAATGTTGAGGGCGGCGTCGTTGTCGTTATTGGTGGCGCCTCTTACCTCCAGTTTGGCTAACAGGCGGTTGTCTCCTACTAGGGGCTGCTCAAACAAACCGACGCCGACATGCCCTTGAACCAGTAGCCCATTCACCAGTCCGACTGAGGAGTCTACATAGTCGGTGCCAATCGCCGCGTTGCCAGCGATCGTCAGCTTGGGATTATTGGTGGGTTGAAAAGCGGTGAGGCTAACTAGGGGTTTTGTGCCACTTTGGAGGGACAGGGCTTGTCTGGGCAGATCGATCACCACGGGATTGGCGGGATGGGTCAGGGTAATTTTTTCCTGTCCGCTCAAGTTGATGGCGAGAGCGCCTGCATCGTCACCGCTTGGGCAAAGGTGACAGCTTGATTGAAAT
>JAAUSV010000021.1 GCA_012032525.1 Leptolyngbyaceae cyanobacterium SL_7_1 | reverse complement strand
GATCGGAATCCGCCTCCCCACCCCCGCTTGCCCTCGATCGCCCCTATCGCTGGGAATTTAGCTTGGGATTGACGCCATCGCCCGCCCAAAACCCGCGAGTGGACGGCATGATCAAACGAATCTCCCTGGAACCCACGGTGGTGGCTCAACTCAACGCTGCCACTCCGCTCCAACAAGCCGCAGTGTATGCCAATCAAGGCATTTGGCAGGACGCCTTGACAATCCTTGCCCACCAACGCCAACTGGCAGCGGACGCCTCCCTGGTGGCTTGGACAGAGCTGTTGGCGTCGGTGGGGTTGGGCGCTATCGCCCCCACTCCTATGCTCCATTGCTGCCCCTCACAAGCTGCCCCTCACAACCAATTACCAATCAACACGAATGACGCCCAATAAAGGGTGCTCGGTAACCGGGGGTTTCCAGCAGTTTCAGTTGTGCCTGTCGGAGGGCGTTGGCTCTGGTTTGGTTGGCTGGCTGGGTCAGGGCTTGATAAAACTGCTCCATCAAGGCGGCGGTGGCTTGATCATTTACGGTCCACAGAGAGGCAACCGTGCTCCGCGCCCCCGATCGCACTGCCATCCCTGCCAATCCTAAGGCGGCTCGGCGATCGCCAGCAGCGGTTTCGCACGCACTGAGGACAAGCAATTCGATCGGAGCGGCGGTGGTTTGATCGCGACGGCGCAGCAAGCCACTGAGCTGGTCAATATCCACCCGCTGATCCCAGGTAAGGATGAAGGTTTGCTCTAGTGCCGAACTGAATTGTCCGTGGGTGGCAAGGTGGACGATCGGGGCGGTGGAGGTGGCGATCGTCTGTTGCAGGGAGGTACTGGTAAATTCCTGGTTGAGCCGCGTCCTTGCGGCGATCTGCGCCTCAATTTGTGCTAACTCCAGCGGTACGTTGACCAAAGGCGTAAAAGCAGCGTGGGGTGGAAAATCCGGGCGAATCTCCGACAGTCCAAAACCCAGGGCATTCCGTTGAACGGCAGCAAGGGGTGCCGCAGCAAACAGTTGCAATCCAGGAGTCAGGGCAACGGCGTAGTCTGCCAGTAGGTAATACTCACCATCGTGCAGCGCCGCCATGGGAATTGTCCGCAGCCCTTCGTCTAGCACAAACACCAGGGTTTCCACGGAGTTGGCTTGCAGCACCTCCCTAAATGGACGGATCAACCAATCGTAGACCTGCTGGGACAGGGACACTCCCTCTGGTGAGACGTAGGAGAGTTCCAACTCCTGCCGCAACTGGCTGACTGTGGCGTTGACCCGATCGCGCTCCACCCAGTGGACATAGCCATAAAGCTGATCGGACTGCACCGGATTGAGAATCACCGCGAGGCGATCGGGCAGGAGAATCGAGTACACCACCGCAGCCTTGGTATCCACGGGTTCCTCCCCCAGTACCACCCTGGGACTGAGGTGACAGCGTAGGAAATTTTCCAACTGGCTCACTTGCAAGCGCTCGATCGTTCGTACTGCCAGATTGAGATTGGGCTGGTTGGGGTTGTCCAACAACAGGCTTGCCAATTCTCGATAGACAGGCTCCACCTGCTCTCGGAAGGACAGTTGCACCTCGGTGTCTAGGGCTAGCACGTTCTGCCGAACGGTCTCTAGGGTCTCGATCGCAATTTGGTAGTAGGCGATCGCCTGCGTCTCTGCACCTGCCGCTGCATATAGCCGCGCCAATTGCCACTGCCAACGGTAGGCAAGCTCCCACGCCAGATGGGACTGTGCCAAGATCAAGGCTTGTTGGGTCTGTTGACGGGCTAAATGGGCGGTCTCAGGAGTTCCCTGCTGTTCATACAAATATCCCAAGGTTCCCAAAACCAGGGAGCGCGATCGATCGTCCCCCCGCGCCTCCGCCTGGTGCAGCGCGGTCTGTAGGAGGTGTTGCACCTCTACAAAATAGGTCTGTTCACCAGCACGGCTCACCTGGATCAATTGCTCTGCCAGTTGAATTTGGGTCGCGAGGGCACCCCCAGTGGGGACTGCCTCCCCCGATCGACCCAGCAGCAGAGCAATCTGGTGTTGAATGCTGGGTTGCAGGGCGGTGGCTTCTGGCGAGGAACCGATCGCCCGCAGCCACGCCTGAAAATCCGTCAGCACCCGCAGTTGTTGGACGTGGGCTTGATAGTGCACGGCGACGATCGCTGGACGATCGGCAAGCACCTCGCTGGCTTGGCGATAGTGCTCTAGGGCTTGAGCGACGATCGCCCTCACCGCCGTTGCATCCGCGTCTGCCCCTGTGCGCTCATACAACTCTTGGGCTTGTTCGTAGCGATCGCGGGCAGTGTTGCCCAAACTCAAGCGCATGGCACTTTCCTCTAAGGGCAACCGGGCAGTTTGCGCCAGCTCCAAGCCCTCGGACAACACCCGTTCAGATTCCGGCAGATACCCCACGAGTCGCAACCCATTTCCCAGATTGCGCAATCCCAATATCCGTACCTGAACGTCGGGTTGGGTTGCCAACTGGCTCATCCGAGATTCCAAATTCGCCAGATCCGCCCGATCGCACCCCTCCCCCAATGCCAATGCGTCTAATAGTGTCAGACACGCCCGCCGCGACCAACCGATCGCCTCCATTGCCTGGGCTTGGTTGATCAAGCTCCCCGTCACCCCCACCGGGTCTTGGAGCTGGGTGTAGAGTGTCGTCGCCCGCTGCCAGGTTGCCAATGCCGCCTCTGGGTCGCCCAGGGCAAGTTCCAGTTTTCCCCGACTGTTCAATGCCTGGGCGAGAATGGGCGATCGCTCCTCCTGCCAATTTTCCAGCCCGTCCAGCAAGACAAAACTTTGCTCGATCGTCGCCTCAGCCTCTGCCCATTGCCCCTGCTGTTGCCATGCTAGAGACAAATAGGTCAACACCAATGCCTGTTGTAGGGAATCCCCACTCTGCTCAAACTGCTGTTCTGCCTGCTGCCACTGCTGAATTGCCTGGTCAAACTGCTGTTGCTGATAAAATATTCTGCCCTGCTGCACCGATGGCGGGGCGGCAACAGAAGCGGTTGCAGAACCGATCGACCATGGCAGGATGGGGGCGATCGCCAACACCATCCCTACCACAAACAACCCTAGCCGCTGCCATCGGGAAACCATCACCGTGCATCCTCTGGAACAGGACAATTGATTAGACCCCCACCCCCGCTGTAGGGCGTGACCTGGGGTGCCATTGCCACCAACCGAATGGCTCCATCCTGATTTCTCACCCAGCCCTGCGCTTCAACGATCGGAGTTTCGATCGGGGCACCATTGCCTCGCTGCTCAGGATCCAGTTCCGTCGGCATTGTCGGGGCGATCGGGCGCAAATCTTCCCACACCCCACTCCCCGCCGTTCCTGCCGCTGGCGATGGCAATCCCCCACTGCCTGTAATGACAAACTCACTTTGTCCGTCTACTCCTCTAGCCTCGCAGCCTTGGGCGATCGAGGGACGCAGGAAATCTGGGGGCACATCCTGCAAGGCGTCTTCTCGCGTTTCGATGATTTCCACCCCGTCTTGCCCAAATTCTGAAGAGGCGGTGAAATCGCTCTGCGGAGTGGGGCGATCGATGAACTCCCGGAAGCCAAACACACCCACCGCCGTTGCCTCTGCCCGCCCGCCATCCCCCTGAATTGCCGCGGCAATAATGTCGCTGTTTTCTACTAATACTCCCAGAACAAACCCATTGGGCGCGTCGATATTGATTCTGCCACCGTCCCCCCCATCTAAGGCAGAGGTGGTAATCGCACTTTGTCGCCGCAAAATCACCGATTCCGCGACTTCTATCTCAATTTCACCACCCTGCCTACTGGTGGTCTCCGTTTCTAACCGCCCCCGATCCCTCAGCAATAGCCCACCCGCCACCACATCCAGATTGCCGCCGACCCCTTGGGCAGAGGTGATCACCCGGCTATCGCCTTGAATCGTCAGCGCCTCCGCCACCCGCAGGCGAATGTTACCGCCATCGCCACCCGCCGAGGTTGCCGTAATCGCTGCTTGGTTTTGCAGCTCGATCGCCTCGGCATTGATTCGGATATTACCCGGATTACCCGCCGTGGTGATGCCACTTTCCACCGTAATCTGTCCGCCATTGTTGACCTGTAGGGCTGCCGTTGTAATGCGAATCCCTTGGGCGTTACCGCTGCCCTCTGTATCAAAACTCAGGCGACTGGGAACTCCAGTGGCGGACGCACCCCGAACCGCTACTAACTCCTCAGCCTCGACGAGGATGATCCCACCATCCCTGCGGCAGTGGTTCTGGCGGAGACGGCTGCCCCGTCCTGCACGATCAGCCGCGCAGCTTGGATCGCTAATCTACCCGCATTGCCTGCATTGGTGGTGTTGAAATTTAGACTGCTGGGCTGCCAGTTCCCCAGATCATCGACTACACCACCTTGGACAGTAACGGTGCCAGATGCCTCAATGTCTAGCCGACCCGCCCGACCCAGCCCCTCCGTATCGGCTGAGATAGTCGATCCCCCGCTAACTACAAGCTCATCTGTCGTGATGGTCAAGCTACCGGCTGCCCCTTGGCTGTCCGTACGGGCAGTGATCGTGGAACCGTTTTGGACAATGAGGCGATCGCTATTAATTTCAATCTCCCCGCCCCGCCCTGCCGATTCCGTTGTCGCAGAAATGGCAGCTTCTCCATCCACCCGCACCACCTCACTATTAATCCGGATCGACCCTGCTGCACCCCGATCGCCCACAATCCCTGCTCTAAATTCAGACCCATTGGTGAGGTGCACCAACCGAGCACTTTCAATGATGATTTCTCCACCTTGCCCGACTCCCCTCGCCAATACCCGGCTATTCAACCCAGCCGGGGTTCGCTCCCGATCACTACCCACCCCTTCGGCAAATATTTGATTTTGCACGTTGATAACAATATCCCCCGCCTGTCCCCGTCCTAGGCTACTGACCGTGACTAGTCCGCCTTCAGTTATAAAGAGATCGGACGCTTCGATCCGGATTGTCCCGCCTCTCCCCGTTGCCCTTTCCAAGCGACTCGCCAATGCACTCGACCTGCCAAATTCATCTTCGCCAACCAGGGAGACTCGACCAGAAGCCGTAATCCGAATATCGCCCCCCTCACCCTCGCCCTGATTGCTCGCCACCACTGTGGCTCCACCACGAATCAGTACCTGAGCCGCTTCGATCACAATATCCCCAGCCCGCCCTTCCCCCTCTACAAGACGATTGACGATGGCGCTAATGAATCGGGGTCGAGTCAGATCGCCTTCAGTAGACGGAGTGATCAATTCATTTTCAAGGCTGTCACCAGTCGCAAATCCAACCCCGTCCAAAACGACATTTCCCCTAGGGGTTGTGATCAAAATCCGTCCAGCATTGCCACCGCTGACCGAGTTATCGATTTGCGAACCGCTACGGATTACCAGGGAATTGGCTCTGATTGTGATGTCATCTTGCTCCACCGCCGATCGCGCCGATGATAGGTTGATCAGATAGCTGCGATCCCGCAGTCTCACCGCCCCGGTGGCATCGACCTGCATCACCCCCCCCGCAATCCCAGTGACATTAGAATCCCGGAGTCTACCTGCCAAGAGTCCACTTAACCGATCGATTGATAAATCATCTGCATACACCGTGATCCCACCACGACGAGGGAGATCCGTTCGGACGTCGAGTTGGGCACCGTTGAGCAGGGCAATATTCGATCGCCCGCTCCTGGCAAAACCAGCCAGTTGAACCTGGGTATCGGTAATGGTCAGTGGAATCGTTCTGGGTGTGGCGATCGCCCCCAATTCAATCCGTCCACCGGGCGCACGCAATCTTCCACCGTCGATCGTGATGCCGTTGCCATCCGGACTCGCCCCCAATAACAGAATACGGCGTCCTGCTGGCACCGTTAACTGGGCTTCAGTCAGCCCGATCGCCTGTTGTCGGCTAATCTGCTCAGTAAACCGGACCGATCGAGGAATATTCAATAAGGGGGGAATCTCAGTCTGGACGGCGATGAACGATCCTCCGTCAAACTCGATCGCATTGGCGGTTGTTGCCAAAAACGAGCCGCGAATATCTAACCTTGCCTCAGCCCCAAACAAAATGCCGTAGGGATTGAGTAGGAACAAATTGGCAGTGCCATTCACCGCCAACTCGCCTCGAATCTCCGATGGATTGTTGGTGGTGACACGGCTAAAAATATTGGTGACAGCGATCCCACCACTTTGACTATCAAACTCAACCCGCCGCCCCAAATCCACATCAAACGCTTCAAAGCTGTGGAATAGGTTGGTGTCTCTAAGTTCTCCTCCCGTAATCCGATCGCAGTCTCCAGGGCAGGCTTCAACCACCGTGGGGGTGGTGCCATCGGGACGGGGTGGTTCAGCAAGGGCAATCGAGGGCAGGAGGGCGATCGCACTACTCAGAAGCGAATAGACCAAGGATGGGGAACGCCAGTATCGAGCCATCTCCACTCCTTAGAAAGAATTTACTCAGGGGCTTGAACCAAGCTTAAAAAAAAGTGGTGTATAACGATGTTGTGTATCGTCAATTTCGTATTGTTAGGAATTATCGCTTAGGATCGAGCGGATGGCTCAATCCCCGTTTTTTAATTTTTATAGAAATTCATCCTAGCCAGTAGGGACTAAATCCGTGGTCTATACATCACCCCAAGGGATCAGCAGACGAATTTTGGATGTGGGCAGCCCCGATCGGGCGGAACCAATGGATTTTTCCGCCCTGCTTGATCCAGCGTTGCTGCAAGCCGCTCGACATATCTATCGCACCTACTACGAGGTGCATCCTGATCAGATTCACCGTCCCATTGGTGTGGCGCTCGATCGCTTTACCTATCGGGGGCAGCTAATTTTTGGCAAACAGCCGATTTTGCTTCCACAGGAATGTTTTGTACCGCTCAATCAGATTGAATCCGATCTGCACTAGGCACCCAGGCGATCGTGTTAATTTTTTTGCAGAAATCTCCTTGGGTAGATTTTGTCGAGTTGGGGAATGCAGTAAAGTCATCCTGAAGGCGGCGAGCTTGACACAGACCCCTTGTTCCTCAGGCTCCGTATGTGAGCGCTATATGTGAGCGCTATTGGTGCGATCGCCTCCTTGCACAGCAATTTATTCAGGAGCAATACTGGTGGTTCCCCTTCGTGATGACAACCCTGTACAGATTACACCGTATGTCACCTACGGGCTAATCATTGCTAACATTCTCGTCTTCATCTATGAGTTGACCCTCTCCCCCCAAGGACTAGAAGCTTTTTTTCAGACGTGGGCAGTAGTACCACGGGAGCTGACCACCGAGTTTCAAGACCTGTCATTGATTACTGAACCAGAGTGGATCACACTGATTACCTCCCAGTTTTTGCATGGCGGCTTCTTGCACATTGCTGGCAATATGCTCTACCTCTGGATTTTTGGCAACAACGTTGAGGAACGACTGGGGCACGTCAAGTTTCTGATTTTCTACCTAGCCTGCGGTGTGTTGGCGGGTTTGACCCAGTGGTTTTTTTCAACGGGTTCCACCATTCCTTCCCTGGGTGCCAGTGGCGCGATCGCAGGCGTGATGGGAGCCTACATCCTGCGCTATCCCAAAGCCAGCATTCTCACCCTAGTTCCCCTGGGAATTTTTATTACAACGTTGCGGATTCCCGCTGTGTTTTATCTAGGATTTTGGTTCCTGCAACAGGCATTTTATGGGGTCGCGGGGCTAAACGCGCCTGCAAACGTGGGGATGGAAAGTGGTGGCGTTGCCTACTGGGCACACGCCGGCGGCTTCGTGTTTGGGGCAATCTTGGGTCCTTTGTTCGGATTGTTGTCCGATCGGGGCGATCGCTACTCCACTTAGTGCTTGTCACCTTGTAGGGTTTGCCCCTACAATAATAGACTGTGTCAAATTTAGACAAACCTAGGCAAGCTCATGCCCAAACTTAAAACCCGTAAATCAGCAGCAAAGCGCTTCCGGCGCAGTGGCAGTGGCAAGTTAATGCGTCGCAAAGCATTTAAGAACCACATGCTAGAGCACAAGTCCTCCACCCGCAAGAGCCGCCTGTCTAAGCTGGCTGAGGTGCATGAGCGAGACGCTGAAAACGTCGAGTTGATGCTCCCCTACTTGTAATTCTCTCTAGAAACCTTTCCCGTTTTTTGGGAAGCATCCCAGACTCGCTGATAGCCGAAATTGTAAAAGTTACTCTAAGGAAACGATCCAATGACTCGCGTCAAACGCGGTAATGTTGCTCGTAAGCGCCGCAAAAAAATTCTTAAATTGGCAAAAGGGTTCCGAGGGTCTCACTCGCGCCTGTTCCGCACTGCCAACCAGCAGGTAATGAAAGCGTTGCGCAATGCCTATCGCGATCGCCGCAAGCGCAAGCGCGATTTTCGTCGCCTCTGGATCACCCGCATCAATGCGGCTGCTCGCATCCATGGCATTAGCTATAGCCAGTTAATCGGGCAACTGAAGAAAGCAGATATTCAGATCAACCGCAAAATGCTGGCACAAATGGCGGTGTTAGATCCCACTAGCTTTGGCAAAGTGGTAGAAGCAGCGGGCAGGAGCCAGTAGGCTGTTTGGCATCCGCTGGGCTATTCCATCATTTCCATTGCCACGGTGAATGGGTCGATGCTAGGTAGAGTGGTGAGATGGCGATCGTTCCGTTATTGGATCGTGGGATTTTGTCTCTCGATCCTGTTGTTTCTTGTTCTATCGCTCCTTCCCTCCTCTGCGGAAGAGTTGGCGGAGATCCAGGAGCGAGGGCTTTTGGTGGTGGCAGTAAAAGACAATCTGCCGCCTCTGGGGTTTCGCAATTCGCAGGGAGAGTTGGTGGGCTTGGAGATCGATCTGGCGCACCAATTGGCGTTGGAATTATTTGGGCAACGCGACGCGGTTGTCCTCCAACCCGTGAGCAACAGGGAACGGTTGGCGATGGTGACAGAAAAAGCGGTGGATCTGGCGATCGCCCACCTGACCATGACCGCTAGCCGTTCTCGCCTAGTAAACTTCAGCCTGCCCTATTACCTGGATGGGGCAGCGGTACTCACCCGCGATCCCACCATCGAACGACTGGCAGATTTAGCTCAACGTCCCATTGCTGTCCTAGAGAGTTCGAGTACGGTAGCAGTGGTGCGATCGCGTTTGCCGATTGCCCCGTTGACCCCTGTGCGGTCCTATCAAGAAGCACAGGCACTGTTAGATAGCAACCAGGTAGCAGCGGTAGCAGCCGATGCCAGTGTGCTGGCAGGGTGGGTGCAGATCCAACCCAACTACCGCCTGCTTACTCCCCTGTTATCCGCCGAGGCGCTTGCCATTGCCCTACCCCGTGGGCTGCAATACGAATCGCTCCGTCAGCAGGTGAACCAGGCGATCGCCCGCTGGTATGACGAGGGCTGGTTGCAGGAACGGATTGCCTACTGGGGGTTGGTTGAATAGATCAAAACGTCATCACAGCGGAATGGGGGCGGGCAGTGTCTAGGGCAGACGAGTGCCAGACCTGACCATCCAATGCCATCTGCTCAATCAGACTGGCGAGCCGTAGAGCTTTTAGAGCTTGCTCCCCTCCCACCGAGGGTTGATTGCCGCCACGCACACAACTAACAAAATGCTCTAATTCAGCGTGGAGGGGTTCGATGTTGCTGGTGTAGACTTTTTCAATCAATCCGTCTTGGCGGTAGAGCACTTGCCCATGGTCGGCTAGACAATTGGCGGTAGTCTGACGGTGAATCAAAATCTCGCTATTGAGGAAATCAGCTTCCGTCAGGGAGCTGCGGCAGTGGGCAGCGATGCGGCGGATCTTGCGGTGAGTCACCTTGCTGGCGGTCAGGGTAGCCACAATGCCATTGCTAAAGCCTAGGGTGGCGGTGACGTAATCGAGATAACCAGAATCAGCGGCATGGCTGCCACTAGCGGTTAATCGAGCAACGGGTGCACCAGCTAACTCCAGTAACAGATCGATATCGTGGATCATCAGATCCAACACCACGGAGACATCATTGGCGCGATCGGAGTAGGGACTCATGCGGTGCGCCTCTAATGCCAACAATTCCTCAGTTTTTAAAACTTTGTTGAGTTCTTGAAAGGCAGGATTAAAGCGCTCAATGTGCCCCACCTGCAAGATGCGATCGGACTCCGCTGCGGCATTTACCAGTGATTCAGCTTCAGTGATGCTGGCGGCGATCGGCTTTTCGATCAACACATGCACGCCTGCCTGTAGACAGGTCATCCCTACGGAGTAGTGCAGGCGGGTGGGAACGGCAACACAGACCGCATCAACGTATTGCAGGAGGTCACGAAAATCTTCAAAAAACCGTACTCGATACTTGCTGGCTGTATTCAGCCCTCGCTCAACGATGGTGTCTGCCACCCCCACCAATTCCACATCCTTCATGAAACTGAGAACTCTGGTGTGTTTCTGTCCCATGTTGCCGACGCCAATCACCCCAATCCGAATTGGTTTAGGATGGCTACGCTGTTGATTTTCATCCACAACTCGATTCGATGAATTTTCTTGCACTCCCGCTTCTCCTCACCACAGGAATTAGTTCTTTTAGAGACCCAGTTTCTTAGGAAACAAGGAATTTAGCTCAATCCAAACATTAACAATTTTTGAGATTTTGTTCAGGGCTATCATATCAGTAACCAGTGTTAATTCTGCGGACTAGCGAGCCACAATCTCTGTTGTCATGTGACAATTTCTCGCAGGAAGTTTATTCATCAATTCACCAGTTAATCGAAGATTAGGATTTGCCAATGCCACTCACAGTTTTGGTTGTAGACGATGATTTGGGCACTCGCTTGTCCATCAGTGATTACTTAGAGCTGGCTGGATACATCGTCATCACCGCTGACAATGGGCAGAAAGCACTGGAAATGGTAGAACAACACCAACCCCATCTGATTGTCACCGACATCACCATGCCGCGCATGGATGGCTACGAACTCGTGAGACAGGTGCGACGGCAACCACCCTTTCGGCTTTTGCCTGTGATTTTCCTCACCGCTCGTACCAATACTGAGGAGCGGATTCGGGGATATCAGACAGGGGGAGATGTTTACTTGCCTAAGCCGTTTGATCTAGAGGAACTGGGAGTGGTGATTCGCAGTCTACTAGAGCGATCGCAAATCATTCAAGCGGAGTGGCTGCGCTCCAAAGCGGGGGAGGCAAGTATGGAACTGGAAGTATCCACCGAGTCTCCGACGGCTGATTTTGATTTTACCGAGTTTAAGCTGACTGCGCGGGAAAAAGATGTGCTGCAACTGTTGGCGGCTGGGCTGTCAAATGCTCAGATTGGCGATCGCCTACACCTCAGCCCCCGCACCGTGGAAAAGTATGTCAGCAGTTTGCTCCGCAAGACAAACACCAGCAACCGAGCGGAGTTAGTGCGGTTTATTATGGATCACCATCTAGTCAGTTAGAGTGAGTAAATTTGGTCAGCTCTGCTGTTCACAGCGTTGTAGGAAATAGTTGCAGCAATCCATTAGCAACGTTTGGTTGAGGGAGTTGTACTTGGTTTGTCCATCTCGACGAATATCTAATAGCCCGACCTCCGCCAAGATTTTGGAGTGGTGACAGAAAAGGGCAAGGCTGATTCCCACCTGTGTGGCAATTTCAGACCCACTCAACTCGCGATGCTGGGCTAACAACTCCACAATGTGAAGGCGAGTGGGGTCGGCGAGGGCAGCAAAAATTTTGGCGCGTTGCTCAATAGGGGCTTTTGCCAACTTGGCGGTGTGAAGGTCAGTTGGGAGGGGCGATCGTGTAGAAGTCGGGTGGGATACTGGGTCAGACAATGGAGTTTCCATAATTTCATTGTATCGGAAGGAGCAGACGAGCACGGAGGATCGATATAGTTAAATGGTGATTTGACTATTTCAATAATTTCTACTACTATTTTAGTTAAATAGTTGTTTAACTATTTTAAGGTTGACTGATTGATTCTTTTCAACCTCATCAACCAGCCATTTCACTGCAAGGAGAAGTTATGGCAACCTCAGTGCTGACTTTGACAGACGATACATTTGCATCCCATGTTCTCGACAATCCCCTGCCCGTGCTGGTTGATTTTTGGGCACCGTGGTGTGGACCCTGTCGCATTGTTGGTCCGATCGTAGAGGCAGTAGCAGCGGATTTCCTAGGACGAGTTGCCGTTGCCAAGCTCAATATTGACCAAAACGATCGCACCGCCACCCAATACGACATCCAGGCAATCCCCACGCTGCTAATCTTTGACCAGGGCGTAGTGGTCGATCGGATTATTGGCGTCGTTCCCCAAGCCAAGATTGCCACCCGCTTAACCGCCGTCTTGCAACGCCGTAATTCCATCAATCAGGCGGCTTAATCGTTGTCCACAGTACCCATTGGAGATCATCCCATGAATACCCCCGCCAGTCCCCTACTTTCACCGATCGCTCTCGGACCCTACACCCTGCCCAATCGGCTGGTCATGGCTCCCTTAACTCGCAACCGAGCCGGGGCAGGATTGATTCCCAGAACCCTAAACGCCAGCTACTATGCTCAACGTGCCTCCGCTGGCTTAATCATTACAGAAGCCAGTCAAGTCGCTCCCGAAGGCATGGGCTACCCTGACACGCCAGGAATCTACTCATCTGAACAGGTAGAGGGATGGAAGTTGGTGACGCAGGCAGTTCACGAGCAAGGGGGGCGAATTTTCCTACAACTGTGGCATGTGGGACGAATTTCCCACCCCAGTCTTCAGCCCAATGGAACATTGCCCGTGGCACCGAGTGCGATCGCCCCCGCTGGCATGGCAAGCACCTACACGGGTGAGCAACCCTTTGTCACCCCCCGGTCGCTGGAGGCTGGGGAAATTCCCCTGATTGTTGAACAGTATCAGCAGGGAGCAAAAACGCCCTAGAAGCCGGATTCGATGGGGTCGAAGTGCACGGTGCCAATGGCTATTTGCTCGATCAGTTCCTGCATAATGGCTCCAACCAGCGCACGGATGAGTATGGTGGCTCGGTTGAAAATCGTGCCCGATTGACCCTACAGGTGGTCGAAGCGGTGGTGGGTGTGTGGGGGAGCGATCGGGTAGGCATCCGTCTTTCCCCTAGCGGCACCTTTAACGACATGGCGGATTCCGATCCCAAAGCCATCTTTACCTATGTGGTGGAGGCGCTCAATCCCTTGAATCTGGCATATATCCATCTGATCGAACCGCGATCGGACGCAGGCTCCGCTGCCAATGCCATAGAGCTGACCAGCCGATATTTCCGCTCCCTTTACCAAGGCACAATCATTTCGGCAGGGGGCTATGATCAGGCATCTGGAGAAGAGGCGATCGCGCGGGTGACGCCGACCTGATTGCCTACGGGCGGTTGTTCATCTCCAACCCCGATCTCCCCAAGCGATTTGCCCTCGGAACTGACCTCAACCCCTACGATCGATGACCTTCTACGGCGGAGACGAAAAGGGATACACGGATTATCCTGCACTACAACTGGAAACAGCGTAGGAGAAAGGGCAGAGGGCGGAGGATGGAGGATGGAGGGATGAAAATTCAACACAAACTTTTATCCTCGTCCTTCCGCCCTCATCCTTCCACCCTGCGCTCTCCTCTCACACGTTAAAGCGGAACAGCATCACATCGCCTTCCTGTACCAGATAATCTTTGCCCTCGCTGCGAACGAGTCCCTTTTCTTTGGCTGCACCCATTGAACCTGTAGTGACCAAATCGTGGTAAGCCACGGTTTCTGCTCGAATGAAGCCCCGCTCAAAATCAGAGTGAATCACTCCTGCGGCTTGGGGAGCTAGCATGCCAGCCCGGATTGTCCAAGCGCGGGTTTCTTTGGGTCCGGTGGTGAAATAGGTGCGCAGTCCTAACAGCTCATAGGTGGCGCGGATCAGGGATTTTAAGCCGCCTTCGGTGACCCCCAACGAGGCAAGAAACTCTTGACGGTCTTCCTCTGGAAGATCTACTAACTCCGATTCCACTTGGGCAGATACGACAATTACCTGAGCTTGATCTTGGACGGCGATCGCCCTTACTTGCTCCACGTAGTCATTTCCCGTTGCCAAGTCGTCCTCCGAGACATTGGCAGCGTAATGATGGGTTTACGAGTCAACAAGCCTAGGGGTTTGATCAGGGCTTCTTCTTCTTCATTAAGAACGATCTGACGGGCTTGCTTGCCTTCGTTGAGCACCTCAAGCAGCCGTTCTAGCACGGGCAGTTCAGCTTGAGCCTCCTTGCTACTTTTTGCCTGTTTGCGGGTGCGATCGACCCGCCGCTCTAGCTGCGATAGATCCGACAGTGCCAATTCTAAATTGATCACTTCAATATCTTGTGCCGGATTCACCGCTCCAGAAACGTGAATGATATCGTCGTTTTCAAAGCAACGGACAACATGTACGATCGCATCGACTTCCCGAATGTTGGCTAAAAACTGGTTGCCCAATCCTTCGCCTTGGCTGGCTCCCTTAACCAATCCAGCAATATCTACGAATTCAACTCTGGCCGGGACAATTTCCACGGAGTCAGAAATCGTGGCGAGGGCTTGCAGGCGCTCGTCGGGCACTGCAACGACTCCGACATTCGGCTCGATCGTGCAAAACGGAAAATTTGCTGCCTGTGCTTTGGCATTGGCAACCACTGCATTGAACAAAGTGGATTTTCCGACGTTGGGTAGCCCTACAATTCCAGCTCTGAGCATATGAATTAAGAAATGGATGAGAAAAAACGGCATCAAAGAAAACAGTCCGCAACTCAGTCTAACGTAACTGCATTACCTTCGATCGCGCTGTTCCTCATACTGCTTTGGGATTGAGATCGATCATTTGTCGGGTGGCGTAGGTGCCGATCGGACTCCAAATCAAGTAAGGCAAAAGGAAGAGTGAGGCATTGGGGGAAATTTGTCCAACGAGCAGGAACAATATCAGCCCCAACCCAACTCCGGTGCCGCCTAAAATCGTCCCTACTACCAGACTGCGTGAACGCAATATTGCGGGGATGTAGGCAACGGTAATCAGTTCCAACACTAAATAAACCCCCATCAGCATCCAGATTTTGAGGCTACCTGGATCGTGTTGCCACACAAGCCCGGCTGACACAGCTCCGCTAGCAAATACCACCATCCAGATTACAGGAATGGCAGGTTCAAAGAATAACCAATCGGGGCGATCGAGGCGTTTTGCCCAAGATAGATCACGCAGACGGATAAAGAAACTGCCCAGTTCGATTAGCAAGGTTACACTAGCAATCACTGTCCAATGGTTAGGCATTGGAGAAACCTCCTATTGAGTAATCTTGAGTAATCTTTTGACACCATGAATCCTGCTATCCAAAGATTTCCGGCTTCTTCGAGAAGTCGGAAATCTTTTTAGTTGTCTTAGGCTTTACAATGCTGTAATTACCTTGAGGAATTCGTCAGATAAATCTGTTTTCGCGAGATGTTGTTTCTGAAACAATACCCCTGCCAAGCAGTAAATATTGGTTGAATAAAATGCCTTTTTCTGCTTGCGCAACTCTGCGATCCATCGACGCACTTTTGGCTCGGAACTATAATATCCAAATTGCAAGGGAGTTACCATGAAATTTGTAACAGAGTACTCTTGGTCGATCGCATGTTGAATGGTTTCAACCGGATTAGAATAGGCAGAAATCATTAGAAGAACATTTTCACAACCCACAGAGAGTAAGCGATTAGTAATGGCTGCTCCATCAACTCCACCATGTAACGTGGCATCAAAATGCGATCGTCCGGTGCAGGCAAATAGGGAGGGTTGGCGATTAAATAATTAGCCGGGGTGGATTGCAATCCCTTAAAAAAGCATTGATTGTAAATGCTATATTTATCGCTTAATTTGTAGTGTTTAATCCGAGCCTGAGCTACTTCGCACGCCGCGCTGCCCAGCTCATAGCCATAAATTCTTCCGGCAAATTCGGTCTTCAGCAATCCACTGATCACTGGGCTACCATCTCCTGCCCCAAACTCAATAATTCGATCGGATGCTGTGCACTGTTTGAATACCATGCTATCTAGACACTGAGAATAGAATTGGGACTCCTCAGGGCAAAAGAAAATATCATGGGGAGAGTAGGACTTAACATCCCCCGCTAGTGTGCTCTCCATGGTTGAATGAGCACCAAGGTGTACGTTTTTCATGTCAATTCTCTACGAATAAATTTTGGGCTTATGGTTGCATTTCTACAAAACAATTCCAGTTTGTTCCGCTGCTTGAATAGCAGCAATAATCGCCACTCCTGCGCGATCGCCAATCAATTTTTCCTGGTCATATCCCAACACCAATTGCCAGGCATTTTGGGGATACATTGTTGCTAGTGGCAGGGCGACTTCTTCCAGCATCCACTGTCCATGGCGCTCATCTTCGCGGATGTGCAACTCCCAATATCCCATTGCCGCATCCGACAACCCTAAACGTTGGGCAGCCGCCATATAATCTCGATAGATCGAGGGACCAACGATCTCAAAATAGGTTAATCCACCGTTGTAGCGGAGGAAATGTTGCTTGCATTCGGTTAGAAGAAAGTTGTGATTGATACTGGCTAGCAGTTCCCAGGGGGCTAGGTCAAAATAGAACTCTGGTTGCGTATTTAGTCCCAACTCTGCCATCATTTGGGCGAAGAAGGTGGAGTGTTTCCGACTGAAGCGTCCGTTGCCATATTCCTCCATCAACACCCGGATCAACATGCATTGAATTTCATTGCTCGCGCCACCCAAAATCCGAGACATCCGGCTAGCTTCCACCAATCCATCCAGAGAAACGATCGCCAACAAATGGCGATACCCCTCTAGGGAAATATCCTCTTGCAAGTAGCGTTTATTGGCAGTCAGGGGTGGATCTAAATCCACTGCTCCCCGCTCCACTAACGCCTGTTCAACATTGAATTGTTGATAGCGATCGACATTAAAATGGGACATTTCCCAGGCTTGCCAGGCAGATTCAATCCGATCGCGCACCCACTGCAAATAATAGGAACGCTCATTTTTATATTGCTGTAGATCGTCATACCAAAACAAGTTGAGTCGATTAATTCGATAGAGAATTCGTTGTATAAATAGATGGGCGGCATCGTCTGCTGCTTCGGTATAAGCGGTGGCTAGCGCAGTGGATAGTACCGTTTCAAACTCGCGGGTTAAATCAGCTTCTCTGGTGATTTGCTGATCCAAACCATCCAAATTTAGTAAATGCAAAAACTGTTGTTCAGCCTTGCTGTAATCAGGAGCACCAATAGTTTGTGATGGGATAGAAACCGCCGTTTTTAGGTGATAGTTAAAATTCAATACTTCGATCATGATTCACTATTTGAGCTATCTTTGGAAGGTTAACTGCTAGCAAAAAATCACCTGTGGGTAGCTGTGGCTGATTTATCTTTAGCTATCACGACTATAGAGAACTAAATTTTCTTATTCGTCCATCTTTTGATAGACAAATTGAAACTGAAACAATCTTTATTAGTCAAATTCTGTGTTAGATAATACTAAAATAAATGGTTGTATCTAAAGAGATAAATTACTCAAGATCTCTTTGCACCAAAAGTCGTAGCAGGAGCAAGACAAAACGGTAGGATAGAGTTGTAGTGGCGGTTAGAGATATGAAGACGGTACTTCTGAGATGGTTGAGTGCGCTGGTTGTCGTGGTATTGGCGTGTTTATGGCTGATTTTGGGAGCAAAGCCCGCCATCGCACAACTTGACACGGTGAATTACAACAATGCCAATCTGGAGGGACACGATTTCTCCAACACGAATCTGGCAGGAAAAGTTTTTGTTGCCGCAGAAATGCGCAATGCCAATTTTGAGAATGCCGATCTGAGCAACGCCATGTTGACCAAATCTGTGTTGTTGGATGCCAACTTGCAAAATGCCAACTTGAGCGGGGCATTGGTCGATCGCGTTTTCCTGGTCGGCGCCAACCTAACCAATGCGATTTTGCAGGACGCCACCCTTTCTCGTACCAGTTTTGAGCGCGTGATAATTACCGGAGCCGATTTTACCGACGCGATCATCGATCGGTTTGAAATGGCTAAGCTGTGCGATCGAGCAGAAGGGGTCAATCCAACCACGGGTGTCGCTACCCGCGATAGTCTGGGTTGTCGGTAGTTGTCGGTAATGGTTTAAGGAATTTCTCAGGTCGCTCTTGGGTAAGGGCGAGATGATAGGAGCAGTCGGATTTGAGGAAGCTTTTACATTGGTCAACCCCGCCCATCTAATCGTCTTTACTCGCTATCCAGAGCCTGGGAAAACCAAAACCCGCTTGATTCCAGCGCTGGGAGCCGATGGTGCTGCGATCGTACAACGCCGGATGACAGAGCACACCATCACCCAAGTTACAGCGATCGACCCCCTACCTAGGCTAGAGATTCGCTATAGCGGCGGTAGTCAACCCCTAATGGAGCAATGGTTAGGAGCCAACCTCACCTACAAATCTCAGGGAGACGGCGATTTGGGCGATCGCCTCAAGCGAGCTTTTGACGCTGCCTTTGAGCAAGGGGCACGCCGGGTGATCGCCATCGGCATTGATTGTCCCGATCTAGATACGGCTCGGTTGCAATCTGCGTTTCAACTGCTCCACCAGCATGATGTGGTGCTAGGACCAGCGGTGGATGGGGGATATTACCTAATTGGCTTGCGACAATTTGTGGCGGATCTGTTTGGCGGGATTAGCTGGGGAACAGAGCGTGTCTTGCAGCAAACCGTTGCCGTTGCCGAGCAGTTGCAGCGATCGATTGCCTACCTAGACCCGCTAGCCGATGTCGATCGTCCGGAGGATTTGTCCCTGTGGGAGCGGGTGGCGCAGTCCCTACCCCCATCTCAGGTATCGGTGATTATTCCCACCTTGAATGAAGTCGCCGTGATTCAAGATACGATCGCCTCGGTGCAAGCCGCTGGGACATCAGAAATTATTGTGGTGGACGGCGGTAGCCAGGATGAGACCAAGGCGATCGCCCAATCCTTGGGAGTGAAAGTGATCGCCTGTCGAGCGGGACGCGCCCGCCAGATGAACGCAGGTGCCAGCGCTGCCAAGGGATCGATCCTACTATTTCTCCATGCCGATACGCGATTGCCGCACGGGTTTGAGCGGCTGGTGCAGGAGACATTGCGCCAACCGGATGTGGTTGCGGGGGCATTTGAGCTAGCCATTCAAGGCGATCGACCGGAGCTGCGGTGGGTTGAGTGGGGGGTGAAGTGGCGATCGGGCTACTTACAACTGCCCTACGGCGATCAAGCGCTATTTCTCCGGGCTACGACCTTCGCTAAGCTGGGTGGGTTTCCCGATCTGGCAATTATGGAGGATTTTGAGCTAGTCCGTCGTTTAAAGACCCAGGGAAGGATTGCGATCGCGCCTGCCAGCGTTTTAACATCGGGACGACGCTGGCAACGGTTGGGCATTGTACGCACCACCTTGATCAACCAACTGGTGATTGCTGCCTATTGTCTGGGAATTCCCTCTGCCCAAATTGCTCAATGGTATCGTGGCTCAGACAAAGCCCCAACCAAACTGTCTTAAGAATTTTGGCGATGGCGATAACCCAGGTAGGATTTTAGGGAAGATGCTTTCCAACGGTCAACCCCTCCAAACTCCGCATGCAACGAAGATCCATAGTCACCCCCATCCGTCGCCAGTTTTGGTCTCAGTTTTGGTCAAGTTGGGCAGTGCTGCTGACGGCACTACCCAGCCAAGCCGCCGAGCGGATTTACGTACGCTACCAATTTGTAGAATTTTCCATCTCTGTCACAGACTTAGAAACCTTTGTGGCAACTGGAGAAGCCAGCGACGAATTGGACTTTTATCTGGATCGATTGTCGGCAGAACAACAGAGCCAGATTCGACAACTGTTGCAAGCCCGCTATGAAATTAGCCCAGTGGCAATGGCACGTATGTCCTACTCCTCCGCAGGCGATCGCCTCTTGAGCCAGATGGGAGAGCTACTGCAAACCCCATCGGGGTTGAACGGGTGGTACGCCATTCGATCGGCGTTGATTCGATCGACGGCGGACCCAGCCGGGCTGACCCTAATCAACTTTTTGCGCTATTTCCCCACCGATCTGCGATTAAATTTGGCAGAAACCTTGGCGTTTGTCAGTCGAGCGACGAGTTTGATTGGGGAAATTGAAACCACGATGACCGCATTACAACAATTGGCAGAGCGTCCCTCGGCTGATACCAACCCCAACCCCTCCCCAGGCGATCTCCGCCAAGCTGGAGCCTCGCAAGGGTCTAGACAAACGCTGACATTGGTGGATGGCACGCGCGATCGCCGTTTAATGGTGGATTTATATCTTCCCGCCGCTACCCCCACTCCAGCTCCCGTCCTGATTTTGTCGAATGGTTTGGGAGCCAGCCGCCAGCGATTTGTGCCGCTAGCTAACCACTTGATGTCCCACGGGTTTGCGGTGGTGGTGCCCGATCACCCCGGCAGCGACGCAGAGCGGCAACGGGCTTTCTACGCAGGCTACTACACAGAACCCTTTGATGCAATGGAGTACATCGATCGCCCCCTAGACATCACGTTTGTGCTAGACGAACTCGATCGCCGCAATCCCCTTGAGTTTGATAGCCAACTCAATCTTCAGCAAGTGGGAATTTTGGGCTACTCCTTTGGGGGAACCACAGCGTTATCCCTGCTGGGGGCGACGATCGACTTTCAGCAGTTAGAGCAAGATTGCGGGTCTACTCCGGATGTGTTGAATATCTCGATCCTATATCAGTGTCGGGCATTGGAATTGCCGCGCCGCCCCGTTGATTTGCAGGACAATCGAATTCAAGCGGCATTTTTGTTTGTCCCCTTTGGGCGCAGCGTGTTTGGACAAAGCGGGTTGAGCCAAGTGACTCGTCCAGTCTTTTGGAGTGCGACGGATGCCGATATTCTCACCCCCCTGTCGATCGAGCAGGTGCCTCCCTTTGGCTGGCTGGCATCCCCTGATAAGTATTTAGTGGTGGCGGATGGGTTGCCCCATACCCGTGTGGTGCTGCAACTGATGAATCGGTTTATGCGGCAACCCCTGTCTGGAGAGGAGGCAAGCTTGGTGACGCAGCAGTATCTCAATGCCCTGAGTGTGGCATTTTTTAAAGTCTACGTGGCGGAGGAACCGGGCTATCGCCCCTATCTAGAAGCCACCCACATTCACCAACTAGCAGAACCCGCCTATCCCCTCAGCCTTGTCCGCCAGTTACCTGATAGGCTAGTCAACAATCGACAGGATTGAGTCAGGGGACATGAGCTACCGTTCTTGGTTTGAGAAGCGCTTGGCGATCGTAGCCACCATGCACCACAAGGAACAGGCGATCGCTCCCATTCTAGAATCCCAGTTGGGAGTTGCGGTCCACGTTCCCCCGTGCTTTGACACCGATGCCCTGGGGACCTTCACCCGCGATATCCCCTCGCCCCGGCACCCAACTGGAAGCTGCCCGCCTCAAAGCCGAAAACGCTTGGCATTGACTGGAGAAACCTTGGCGATCGCCAGCGAAGGGGCGTTTTTTGCCCCATCCCCGCCCTCCCCTGGCTACCCTGCGATCGGGAATTGGTGGTTCTAGTCGATCGGCTACACCAGTTCACCATCACCGGAGAAGCGCTCTCCACCCACACCAACTACGCCCACAAAAGCGTTCGATCGGTGGAGGAAGCGATCGCCTTTGCCCAAACCGCTGGCTTCCCAGAGCACGGCTTGGTGGTGATGCCCACGGCAGACTGCCCCGATCGCCATTCTATTACCAAAGGCATTCACACCGTTGATCAGTTGAGCGAAACCATCCGCCGCTGGCTAAGCACCCAAGCCACCGTTCATCTAGAAACTGATATGCGGGCAATGTGCAACCCCACCCGCATGGCAGTGATTGCCGAAGCCACCCAAGCCCTAGTGGAGGCGATCGCCTCCACCTGTCCCCAGTGCAATTACCCAGGATTTGCCGTGGCAGAGCAGCAACGGGGCTTACCCTGGCGCCCCTCTGCCACACTCCCACCTCCCTGATCCGGCTAAATCGTTACCGTTGCCAGCACTGCGGCTTTACCAACGATGTCCTATTCCCGCATGGGGTAGAAGTGGCGGATCCTGCTCAGTGTCTGCGGTGCAATCCGTAGGGTTAATCGTTAACGGTTGGATAAACTAGACAACGCCGCCAAACGCTCGTAGTAGAGATTAATGATCTTGGCGGTGACTTGCTCGATCGACAGGGCATCGGTGACTAGCTCGATCGCGTCCTCTGCCTTGCGCAGGGGAGCAATATCGCGAGTGCTATCTTTGCGATCGCGCTCATCAATACTGCGTTCCAGTTCTTCCAGGCTGAGTTCCGGTTGTCCCTGGTTCTTTAGATCCTGCTGTCGGCGACGAGCGCGTTCTTGCACCGAGGCAGTGAGGAAGATTTTTAGCTCCGCATCGGGAAACACGTGGTGCCAATGTCGCGCCCATCCATCACCACCCCTCCGCGCCGACCAAACCGCTGTTGCTGCTTGACCAACGCCTCCCGCACAAAGGGCTGAGCCGCAATTTGAGACACGTGGAGGTGACATCCAATCCTCGAATGGCGTGGGTGACATCGTTACCATTGATGTAGATCGTAAAGCTGGATGGGTGCCCACCAAAGCGAATGTCGCATTGGCTGACGAGTTCAGCGATCGCCGCCTCATCGTCCATGGCAACGCCCGATTGCAACACCAACCACGTCACGGCGCGATACATGGCGCCCGTGTCGAGATACAACAACCCCAGTTCCTGTGCCACTTGTCGCACCACGGTCGATTTTCCGGCTCCCGCCGGACCGTCGATCGCCACGATCGGCTGACGGTTGTGCAACACGATATTATCAATCAACCGAGTCGAACCAATCCGGGCGGCGATCGCTAATAATCCTGAGTCTTCGATCTGTTCCAACGGGACTAGCGTGTCTGGATGAACTAACTCGACGTATTCTGGTTGAACCATTACATTCATTTCCAATTCGGCTTTGATTTCAGCGATCAATGCGTGACTCGAATGGCATCCCTGATGAAACCTTCGTTGCGCCCGCTGAAGGCTGCGATAGAGGACGGAGGCACCCGATCGCTCGGCAGAGGATAGGTAGCGGTTGCGGGAGCTGAGGGCTAAGCCATCCGCCTCTCGCACCGTCGGACACACCCACAACACCACAGGCAGATTGAGATCGGCAATCATCCGCCGCAAAATCGCCACTTGTTGGGCATCTTTTTGTCCAAAATAAGCGCGATCGGGCTGGACAATGTTCAACAATTTCGTCACCACCGTTGCCACCCCCGGAAAATGTCCGATGCGCGTCCGTCCACATAGCCCCGTCATCATCTCGGCAGGGGGCATGACCTGGGTTTGTTGGCGCTCCGAGCGGGGGTCGGTGGCTCCATAGAGTTCGGCAACGGTGGGAATAAACACCGCATCCACCCCGGCTTGCTCACACAGGCGGCAGTCGGCTTCGAGCGATCGAGGATAGCGATGAAAATCCTCATTGGGAGCAAACTGCAACGGATTGACAAAAATGCTGACCACCACCAAGTCGTTGTCTTGGCGCGATCGTCGGATCAAACTCAAGTGCCCCTCGTGCAACGCCCCCATGGTAGGGACAAAGCCAATTTCACCCTCAAGGGCTGAGGATGCTGCCACCTGCCTCCGTTGCCGAGAGTGTGCTCTCTGCAAATAACACCGCAACCCAGCTACCGTGGCAAATACGCGCAAAAGATTCCCCCGCTGACACAAACCTCTCCGTCTAGTAGTGTACTGAATTCTTTTAATCTCCGTCTTCCCACCAAATTGGAAGAAATTCTGTGGGTGGGTGTGGGGTTTGTTCGGCACTATGGCGTCTGCACCGGGCGATCGCAATGGGCAAAAACAAAACCCCCAACCGCAGTCGGGGGCGAACAGTCATAACGAGGTTCCTGAGCATGAGGATTCCCATGCCACTGCCCCACTCACCACCAGAAGCGCGGGTAAGACGTGTAAAGTTTTTAGATGCATCGGGAATCTCTACAGCGTCGAGCGATCGGTCAAGATTTCGTACCCATTCTCAGTCACCAACACGGTGTGCTCAAACTGAGCAGAGAGGGAACGATCCACTGTCACCACCGTCCACCGATCGGACATCACCGAGGTGTGCTTAGATCCGGCGTTGACGATGGGTTCGATCGCCAGGGTCATGCCCGCCCGTAGTTTAATATTGGGCAACTCGTGGGTGCGAAAGTTGAACACCGAGGGTTCTTCGTGCAAATTGCGCCCGACACCATGCCCCGTGTAGGACTCGACCACATGGAAGCCGTTTTCCTCGACGTAATCCTGCACAGCTCCAGCAATATCCAACAGGGAGTTGCCCGCCTTTACCTGCTCGATGCCTTTGTAGAGGGCGGTTTCTGCCACTTGCATCAGCTTGGCGGCGGCGGGGCTGACCGCGCCCACGGCGATCGTAATGCAGGAATCGCCGTGAAATCCCTCGTAGTAGGCTCCGGTATCCACCTTGAGCAGATCGCCCTGCCGAATCACCTTCTTGCGATTGGGGATGCCGTGTACTACTTCATGGTTGATGGAGGCACAAATAGAGGCGGGAAAGCCGTGGTAACCCTTAAAACTGGGAGTTGCGCCCATGGCGCGGATGCGGTTTTCAGCATAGTCATCCAGGTCGGCGGTGGTCATTCCCGGTTGCACCTGTTCTGCAATTTCCTTTAGCACCGTTGCCACGATCGCCGCCGATCGCCGCATAATCGCTATTTCCTCTGGAGATTTAAGTTCAACCGTGCGACGCTGCTTGCGAATCCGGGGGGTGGGCAGGGGTTTGGACAACAGATTGTTAAGGAAATTCATGAATTAATCGCGGGTTTGATGCAAAAAGGGCGAAGGTTTACAGGGAGAGCAGCAAGGTAGTGCGTCTCTTGATCATTATTTCTTGGTCATTACTAGTGTACTGAATCACTGAAATTTATGTTTTGTGTGCAGTTTCCCAATGGCACATCGCAACCAGCTATGATCTGCGTGCAATTTAGCCGTGAACCCAACTCGATCGCGCCCCAGAGTCTATGCTGTGCTGGCGCGTTGATTGAAACTGCTGCAATCCATTCTTAGCCGTGGAGGAATTGGTGTGATTATTATTGTGTCAAATCGTCAGCTCAACGAAACTGCTGCCGATGAGCAACGATTTGGAGAAA
>JAAUSV010000400.1 GCA_012032525.1 Leptolyngbyaceae cyanobacterium SL_7_1 | reverse complement strand
GGAATCGAGAGGCTCGGCTCCCCTCTCCCAAATTTGGGAGAGGGGCTGGGGTGAGGCTAAAGCCAAACGGCAGAAACTCCTTCAGCCTCAGTCAATCCCAACCGCAAAAAAAATACCTCAAACTCTAAACCTCCCAACTTCATCCCTCATCCTTCCACCTTCATCCTCATCCTTCCTATGTCCGAACCTCTCTCCCCCGAACTCCAATCCCTCAAATCCTCCCTCGAAGACAGAGGCGTCAAATATGCCCTCGCCAGCTTTGTCGATATCCACGGCATGTGCAAAGCCAAGTGCGTGCCGCTGTCCCACTTCGGACAAATGATGCAGGGGTCAGAACTGTTTACTGGAGCCGCGTTGGATGGAGTGCCGCAGGAGGTGAGCGACGAGGAAGTTGCCACCATGCCCGACCCCGATTCTGCTACGATTTTGCCGTGGAATCCAGAGATGGCGTGGTTTGCCAGCGATCTCCACCTCTCCGGCAAACCCTTTGACGCCTGTTGCCGCAGCATTCTCAAGCGGGTGTTGGCAGAAGCGGCAGACATGGGCTTTCAGTTCAACTTGGGGATTGAGACGGAGTTTTTCATTCTCAAGGAAGGGGAAGACGGTAAGCCGATTCCAGTGAGCGATCGCGACACCCTCGCCAAGCCCTGCTACGACCTGCAAGGCTTGCTCGACAACTACACCTGGGTGACGGAAATCGTCGAGGCGATGAACGGGTTGGGCTGGGATGTCTACTCCTTTGACCACGAAGATGGCAATGGGCAATTCGAGACGGATTTTGCCTACTGTGATGCGCTGAAGATGGCGGATCGGCTCACCTTCTTTCGGCTGATGGTGAAGGAGATTGCCCGCAAGCATGGGTTCTTTGCCACCTTTATGCCCAAGCCGTTTGCCGATCGCACGGGCAGCGGTGCGCACTACAATATGTCCCTAGCAGACATCAATACGGGGGAGAACCTGTTTGCCGACCCCAACGACCCGCGTCGCTGTGGCTTATCTACCTTGGGCTACCAATTCATTGCCGGAATTCTCAACCACGCCCCTGCCATCTGTGCCCTGATTGCGCCCACGGTGAATAGCTACAAACGCCTGGTTCCCAAGGGCAGTATGTCGGGCTTCACCTGGGCACCCGTCTACATCTGCTATGGCAACAACAACCGCACGAATATGCTGCGGATTCCGTTGGCAGGCGGACGGGTGGAGTGCCGCGCCGCTGATATTTCCACCAACCTGTATTTAGGAGCCGCCATGATCCTCGCGGCTGGGTTAGAGGGCATCCGTCAAGGGCTTGACCCCGGAGAACCCCACACTGAGAATATGTACAAATATAGCCGCGCCCAGCTTCGAGAGAAAGGCATCCACACCTTGCCCCGCACACTGGGAGAGGCGATCGCCGCCTTTGCCGCCGACCCCTTTAGTCGCACGGTCATGGGCGATCTGATGTACGACACCTACATCGACTTTAAAACCCAGGAATGGGAAAGCTACTGCAACCATGTCTCTGACTGGGAATTGCAGCGGTACTTGAAGTTTTTCTAGCAAGGGGGAATAGGTGATTAGTAGTTAGCAATTAGTGCAGTGTGCATAGTTCTCTAATGTGTTGTGGGGTGGGCATCTTGCTCGTCCACTCTGGACGGGCAAGATGCCCACCCCACAAAAGTATCAGTATCCTTCCCGTTGTGTTCCTGTTGCCGTTACTTCTACCACTATGCTTAAAGTCGCTCTGATTACAGGCGGAAACTCCGGAATTGGTAAAGCCTGTGCCTGTTTGTTTGCCCAACGGGGCTATGCCGTGGCGATCGCCGCTCGGCGGATGGAATTGCTTGATAAGGTCAAGCAGGAAATTATTGATGAAGGCGGGGAGGTGGTGGCGATCGCCACGGATGTCTCGGTTAAAACAGAGGTGGATCAGTTGGTTGCCGCCGTTCTAGACCAGTGGGGGCAGATCGATGTGTTGGTGCATTCGGCGGGAATTGCCCACTCTGGTAGTGTGCTAGAAACGGATGAGAAACTGTGGGATGAGACGATCGACATCAATCTCAAGGGTACATTTTTGGTGAATCAAGCAGTGCTCAAAGGCATGGTGAAGCAGGGGCGGGGGGCGATCGTCAATGTGGCATCGGATGCGGGGGTGACGGGGGCACGCAATCTGGCTGCCTACTGTGCCTCGAAAGGAGGAGTGGTTCTCCTGACAAAGGCGATGGCGCTGGATCACTCCAAGCAGGGGGTGACGATCAATGCCCTTTGTCCCGGTCCTGTGGAAACGCCCCTGACGGAGGCACTATCCCCGCAAGAGATGGATCTTTGGAAGTCGATGTTGCCGATTCCACGATTTGCCTCGGCGATCGAGGTGGCAGAAGCGGCGTATTTTCTTGCCCATGCCCCGTATGCGACGGGGAGTTGTTTAGTTCTCGATGGAGGTAATACCGCTGGTGGCGCAATCTAGTATCAATTCCCCCAACTTCGCACCGCTGACCGAAAAGCGGTATCTGAAACCGTCTACGTTTTGGAGTATTCGCCAGGGATTTCCCCGGTGGTTGTCGATGGCGATCGTCACCGTCTCGCTGGCAGTCCCCCTGATGGCTTGGGCGGTGATTAGCTATGCCGGGTGGGTAACGCCAATCTTCCTACCAACCCCCACCGCCGTCATCCAAGCGGGTATCGAGATGTTTACCCAGGATGATCTGATCATCGATACGATCGCCAGTTGTGCCCGCGTGGCAGGCGGATTCCTGCTTGCCGCCGTGATTGGCATTCCGATGGGGATTGCCATGGGCACTTTCTACAGCATGGAAAGCCTGTTTGCGCCCTTGGTGGGAACGGTGCGCTACATGCCCGTTGTCGCCTTTGTGCCGCTGATTATCATCTGGATCGGTTTGGGCGAGTGGTCGAAGGTGATCATCATTGCGCTGGGGGTGGTGCTCTACAACGCCATGATGGTGGCGGATGCGGTCAAGTTTATTCCCAACGAGATGATCAACGTTGCCTACACCTTGGGCGCGACCCGTCGAGATGCCCTGTTTAAGGTAATTTTGCCTGCAACGTTTCCCAGTGTGCTGGATACGATTCGGGTGAATATTTCGGGCGCGTGGAACTATCTGGTGATCGCGGAACTGGTGGCGGCACAGAATGGCTTGGGGTTCAAGATTGTGCAGGCACAACGATTTCTGCAAACGGAACGAGTATTGTTCTGCATTGCCCTGATCGGGTTGATCGGCTTGCTGATTGATTACGGCTTGAAATGGTTCTCGGCATGGCTCACCCCGTGGGCAGACCAGACCCGTCATTAACCATCGCTCGCAAAACTCTGTAACTCTTCGTCGAAACCGGAAATAACCGTTATGACACTGACATTAGACTTCAATAAAACCGCCCTTGTGCTTGTAGACATGCAAGCAGGAGGCTTCACAGGCGATTGCACCCTACCCCATGTGGGAACCGATGCGGTTTTGCCCAAAGCCAAGCAAGTTTTAGCGGCTGCCCGTACAGCTAAACTGCCGATCGTGCATTTCAAAGAAATCCACCGCAAAGAAATGGTCGATTTTGGGCGGGAGTTAGACGGAGCTGAACCTGTTCACTGCTTAGAAACGTGGGCAAGCACCGACTATTATTGGGAACTCGCCCCGATCGACGGGGAATTTGCCATTGGCAAACGCCGCTACAGTTGTTTCTTTGGCACGGATTTAGAAATCTTGCTCAAAGGGTTGAAGGTAGACACGATCGTTTTCATGGGCATGATGACCAACGTGTGCGTCCACTACACCGCTGTCGATGCCCATCAGCGCGATTACCACTTTCATGTAATCGAGGATTGCTGTGCGGGGTCTGATTGGGATGCGCACTGGGCAGCGCTCACCGCAATGGAATACTTGCAAACGGGGGCAAGAATTTTCCATACGGACTTTATCCAAGCAGTTGGTGCTGCTAAGAGCGAAACTGCTGTTCCGGTGTAGACCTCTAGAGCGGAGTGACTGAAACGGCTCCCAACGTAAAGGTCGATCGCCCTTGATCGGTGTTGTCCCCCAAGAATAATAAATTGGAGAGGGTGTAGGGGTTGAGGGGTAAGGGCGGCTGGCTTTGGGTAGGGTCGAAGTTGTAGCTTCGTAGCGACCCATTCAACACCGGAGCGTTGTTGGCAACGAGTTGATAGGTGTCGTTTTGAACTGACAGGGTGTAGTTGACAGTCGTGCCCAACAGGGGTGTGGCGATCGATTCTGCCGCCGTAAAGGTATTGGACTGGGCAAAGATTTCATTGCCCTTAAAGCCCAATTCAATCCCCAACTTGTCATTGGCGATTACCACCAGGCTAAAGCCCGATCGATTGGCTGAACTTGCCTCGGAGGTCAGGGTGAGTTGGAAGGAGAGTTGGAACCCAGTTGAACGATTCAGGGTGGGGAAATTGGTGTTCAACAATCGAGGGGTGGGGTTAGCCAGATCCACTGTGTAATTGCTGTACCCAACGTAGCCGGAGTTGG
>JAAUSV010000399.1 GCA_012032525.1 Leptolyngbyaceae cyanobacterium SL_7_1 | reverse complement strand
CCAACTGCTGGCGCAGGGTTTTGGTGAGAATTTCTGCGGAGAGGGTGGCGGGATGGTGGGCATCCAGGGCGGGAATTTGTAGGTGAGCCGTCATCACCGCATCGACCCCCGCTGCTATTGCCGCTTGGAAGGGGGGGAGTTCGATCACCTGCAAGCGCTCTAGCGAATGGGGCAGAACGGGCAGCTCCAGATGGGAATCGATCGCCGTGTCGCCGTGTCCGGGAAAGTGTTTGGCGGTGGTCAGCACCGGATGGGATTGCGCCCCCTGGATGAAGGCGGTTGCCAGTTGGCTGACTTGCGCTGGCAAGTTGCTAAAGGAACGCACGTTGATCACGGGGTTCTGAGGATTGTTATTCACATCCACTACTGGAGCTAGAATCCAGTTAATCCCGATCGCCACTGCTTCTACTGCCGTCACCTGTCCCATTTGCTTTGCTAGGGCGATCGCTTGCTCTAAGTCCGTTTGGGCAATTTCCCCCAACGCCATCGGCGGCGGAAACCAGGTGGCTCCCTCAAAGCGCTGCCCCACGCCCTCTTCAATGTCTGCCGCGATTAGTAGCGGAATGGTTGCCCAAGATTGCAAGTGCTGCGATCGCAATCCCACATCCACCGCACTGCCGCCCAACAAAATCACTCCCCCCACGCCTACGTCTTGAATCCAGTGCTGCAATTTCTCAGCGGTTGGCTCCCACTGGGGATACTGAATTTGGTGATCAAACAAGTAGCCGGAGGCACGCACCACAATCATTTGGGCGACTTGTTCGGCAAGGGTGAGGCTCTCTCGATCGGGCAATAGGAAAGACATGGCAGATCCGGGGTTAGCAGCAAGTAAGCACTGTAGCAGATTGTCCTAGCAACTTAGGGATGGGAATTCAATAGAATTGGCTTTTGTAAGATGTGTCAGGCGTTAGCCGTAACGCATCGATTGTATGCGGCATGAATAAATATAAAAAACTAATTTCTTATTCGATCAATTGTTGATAATTAAGTCATGCAATTCATGCAGAATCGAGAGCATGTCACTTTTGCAGCCCTCATCCTAAATCCCTCTCCCCAAGGGCTACTGTGTATACATCAGTGTTCGCCAGACTCAAACTCTATATTCTGAGTGTTTTGCACAAATCATGCGATCGTCCAATTGCTTCAAGGATGCCCAAAGATACCGCTCAAAGAGTTTTTGAGACCTAAAAAATGATTCCTCAAGGGTCAACAACGATTCCTTAGAGGTCAAAAATGATTTCTCAGGGGTCAACAACGATTCCTTAAGGGTCAAAAATGATTTTTTAGGTTGGCTGCCTTGTGGGTACACGTTAGCCCAAAGGGCAAGGGGCTTCCGAGCTGGCTCCCCTTCTCCCTAGGGAGAAGAGGGTGGGAGATGGGGGCAATTGACAAAGGTGACATGCTGCCGATCACCTCATCCGATCGCTGCACTTTGAAATTGACATTTTTTAGCCCCCACGATCGCCCATGAGGTGAACCAAATGGACAGCAACGAATTCTGGATGCGCTACACCGTGGGTGAAAGGGATTTTCACGGGGTAGATCTGAGTGACGTTAACCTGAGTGGGGCAAATTTGGCGGGGGTGTGTTGGAAACGGGCAAGGCTCGATCGCGCTGACCTGCGAGAAATCCAGGCATTGGGCAGTGATTGGAATGGTATCAGCGTGTCCCAAGCCAACCTGACAGGGGCTTGCTTGAGTGGGGCAAAGTTGACGGGGGCAGATTTATCCGGGGCAATCCTCGATCACGCCGACCTGAGTGGCGCGAATTTGTGGAGAGCCAACCTCAAGCAAGCCAGTTTGGTGAATGCCAATTTGGGGCGATCGAACCTGCACGCTGCCCACCTGCAAGCGGCAAATTTGTCGGAAGCTTATTTGAATGGTGCGAACTGCACCGACGCCAATTTGACCGAGGCGATCCTCACAGGTAGCAGTTTGTGTCGTGCGGTGTTGGTCAACGCCAAACTGGGGTTTGCCACACTACAGGGAGCGAATTTGGAGCAGGCAGACCTGAGCAACGCCAACCTGACGGATGCCAATCTCAACCGCGCCAATTTGATTGGGGCAACCCTCGATCGAGCCACGCTGCAACGGGTCAACTTGAATGGGGTAAATCTCACCGGAGCCAACCTCTCCCACGCCAACCTGATGGATGCCCAATTGGTGTTGGCGTGTTTGCGAGGCGCACGGCTCGACTGGGCAGAGCTGACCGAAGCCAATTTGACGGAAGCCGATCTCAGTTGGGCAAGTGTGGACAACACCAACCTCAGTGGTGCCAATCTCTACAACGCCACGTTAAAGATGGTGAACCTGGATGTCGCGATTCGTGCGGGGAGCTGATATGCGTGTGGTTAATCGCTGACCCGATCGCCCGATTGCACCTGCCACAGCCCGGCATAAATGCCCCCCAGTGCCAGCAGGTCTTCGTGGGTGCCCTGTTCTACCACCTGTCCATACTCCATGACATAGATGCGATCGCAGTGACGAATGGTAGAAAGGCGATGGGCAATGGCGATTGTCGTGCGATTTTGAATAATTACCTCCAAGGATTTCTGAATCGCCGCTTCGGTTTCGTTGTCTACGGCGGAGGTGGCTTCGTCCAGAATCAGGATGGGAGGATCTTTGAGTAGGGCGCGGGCGATCGCCAATCGTTGCCGTTGCCCGCCAGAAAGCTTTTGTCCACGTTCCCCACGATCGTGTGGTACTGCTGAGCAATTGCAGAATAAAGTCGTGTGCCTCTGCCAGTTTTGCCGCGTGGGTGATTTCGTCGGGGGTTGCCCCAAAGCTCCCATAGCCAATATTCTCCGCCACCGTGCCGTGGAAGAGAAACACATCCTGGCTCACCCAACCAATGCACCGCCGTAGATCCGAGAGGTTTAGCTGACGAATATCGATGCCATCTACCAAAATCTGCCCCTGTTGCGGTTCGTAAAACCGTAGCAGCAGTTTCACCAATGTGCTCTTGCCCGACCCCGTTGCCCCAACAATGCCAATATTGGCTCCAGCGGGAATGTGCAACGACACCTGTTTCAACACGGGTTGGCGATCGAAATAGGCAAACTCCACCCGCTCTAGTTCTACCTCGCCGCGCACCGTGTGGACTGGCAATGCCTGATGCCCTGTGGGAATGGCGATCGGCGTATCTAACAATCCCATCACCCGCCGCACCGATGCCATCGCTCGCTGGTATTCGTCCATGATCTCGCTGAGACTGGTAAAGGGCCACAGCAACCGCTGCACAATGAACACCATAAAGCCGTAGATCCCCGGTGAGAGTCGCCCATTGGCGGCTTCGATCCCTCCCAGAAATAGCGTTACCGTGAACCCCGCTAGGATGAAGAACCGAATCAACGGAATAAAGGCGGCACTGAGGGCGATCGCCCGACGATTGCTGCGGCGATAGGCTTCGCTCTCATCTGTAACGCGCTCGCGCTCGTACGCCTCCGCTGTGTAGCTCTTGATCGTGGCAATTCCAGACAGATTATTTGCCAAGCGGCTGTTGATCATGCCACTTTTTTCGCGCACATCGGCATAGCGGGGAGCCAGGTGCTTTTGAAACACCACCGACCCCCAAAGCACAAAGGGAATCGGCAACATCGCCAGCCACGACACCCCTGGAGCCAACGCCACAAAGGAGGTTCCCACCAACAACACCGTGGTGACAAACGCCAGAATTTGGTGTGCGCCACCATTGAGAAATCGCTCTAGTTGATTGATGTCATCGTTCAACACCGATAACAACATGCCCGTGCTGCGATCCTCAAAATAGCTCAGTTCCAACTCTTGCAGATGGCTATAGACATCTAGCCGCATCTCATGTTGCAGCGTTTGGGCAAGGTTGCGCCATAGGCGATCGTAGAAATATTGGGTGAGCGACTCTAAACTCCAGATCAAAAACGTCAGCATCGACAAAATTGCCAATTGCCCGACAATCCCCGTGATTCCCAACCGAGCAATTAGAGAACTTTCCTGATTCACCACCACATCGATCGCCACCCCAATCAAATAGGGTGGTGCCAGATCAAACAACGTGTTGAGAATTGAGCAGGCGATCGCACTCCAAACTTGCGATCGATAGGCATTACCGTAGGTCAGCAACCGGGTTAGGGGATGGGAAGAGGGAATCGACATGATGAATCCGGTAGAGCAGGTTAGGCGTCGTGTAGCGAGCGCTTCTAAAAGAATACGGTATCGCTCTCGCAATGGTCATAGAATCCTTGCCACTCTGCCCGATACTGCTGTTTTTCGGTTTCTGGCAAAAAGGTGGCTTCCAACGTGTTCACATTTAACTGCCACAACTCCTCCCAGGCAAATCCTTGCACAGCTAAGGTGATGTACTCATTCACCAGACTGGTCTTAAACATCGGGGGGTCATCGGAGTTCAACGTGCACCACAACCCCGCATCCACCATTTGCCGAATTGGATGGGGCTGATCACGCGGCACAATTCCCAAACAGTAATTGCTTTGGGGAGCCACTTCGA